>CAYYPN010000011.1:0-23170 GCA_964473545.1 uncultured Planctomycetaceae bacterium | reverse complement strand
GCCAACATGAGCCACGAAATCCGCACCCCCATGACCGCCATCCTCGGGTACAGCGACATGCTCCTCGATCCCGAGATCACTCAGGCCGAACGACTCGAAAGCGTTCAGACCATCCGCCGCAACGGCCAGCACCTGCTGGCGGTGATCAACGATGTGCTGGACCTGTCCAAGATCGAAGCGGGCAAGATGACCGTTGAAACGATCCGCCTGTCGCTGGTGTCGCTGCTGGGCGACCTGATGTCGCTGATGCGCATGCGGGCCGGCGAAAAAGGCATCGACCTCGATATCGAATACACCGGGCCCATCCCCCGCACGATCGAATCCGATCCGACCCGCCTGCGGCAGATGCTGGTCAACCTCGTGGGCAACGCCATCAAGTTCACCGATCCCGGCGGCCGGGTCCGGCTGGTCGTCGAGATGGCCGACGATGCGCCCGACGGCAAGCCGATGATCCGGTTCCACATCGTTGACACCGGCATCGGCATGACGCCCGAACAACAGCAGAAGCTGTTCGACGCCTTCAGTCAGGCCGACAAGACCATGACCCGACGCTACGGCGGCACGGGCCTGGGCCTGGCGATCACGCGGCATCTGTCGCACATGCTCGGCGGATCGGTCAACGTGCAAAGCAAGCCCGGCGAAGGCAGCGCCTTCACCCTCGAACTGCCGACCGGTTCGCTCGAAGGCGTCGAGATGCTCACGTCGCCCAAGGAGATCGTGGAGCACGATCACGCCGCCGACGCCCTGACCGCCCCAGCCGCCCGGGCCACGGACCCATCGGGCTGTTGCCTCCTGCTGGCCGAAGACGGGCCGGACAACCAGAAGTTGATCCGCCACATTCTCAGCCTCGCCGGCTACGAGGTGATCGTCGCGGACAACGGCCGCGAAGCGTGCGAGCAGGTCTGGTCTTCACCCGGCGAGCCGGCGGTGGACCTGATCCTCATGGACATGCAGATGCCCGAGATGGACGGATACCAGGCGACGCGGCGGCTGCGCGAGGAGGGGTTCACCCGGCCGATCATCGCCCTGACGGCGCATGCGATGGCCGGCGACCGCGACCAGTGCATCGCCGCCGGCTGCGACGATTACGCGGCCAAGCCGATCGATCGCGCGCGACTGCTGCAACTGATCGAATACCACCTGGATTCGTCACGAACCACTTGTCGAGTCAACCCCAAGGAGACGGATATGCAGAACGTGAACCGTTCGACGGACGCCGGCGGTCGCGAACCGCCGTACACCGATGACGCCCAACCGTTAGCCAGCGAATTCGCCGGCGAACAGGACATGCTGCCCTTGATCGAGGAGTTTCTCGGCGAACTGCCCGAGCGGCTTCACGCGATCGAGTCGGCCATGCGCGAGGAGGATTTGAACAAGCTGGCCAGCCTCGCGCATCAACTCAAGGGCGCAGCCGGGGGGTACGGCTACCCCGTCATCACCGATGCGGCGCGCGTTGTGGAAACCCAGGCCAAGGATGCCAATCAAACCGACGGCCTGATCGAGTCGATAAATCAATTGAAGCAACTCTGCGGCCGCGCCCGCGCCGCCGTCGAATCCGGGAACAACGCCCATGAAACGTCAGCAAACAGTACTGGTCATTGATGATGATCGGATGGTCCGCCGCCTGGTCGACCTTCGCCTGAAGGATCTGTCGGTGCGCGTCGAGAGCGCCGCCGACGGGCCGACCGGTCTGGCCGAGGCCCGGCGCCTCAAGCCCGACCTGGTCCTCCTGGACGTGTCCATGCCCGGATTGGACGGGTTTGAGGTCTGTCGTCAGCTTCGTCACCATCCGAGCACGCGCGACATTCCCGTGATCTTTCTCACCGGGTCCGACGCGGCGGGCGAGAAGGCCAAGGCGTTCGAACTGGGCGCGGTCGATTACGTGACCAAGCCCTTCGAGCCCGGGGAACTGCGGGCGCGCGTGCGGGCCGCCCTGCGCACGCAGGCCCTGGTCGAGGCCCTGGAAACCCAGGCGCGCACCGATTCGCTGACCGGCCTGCCCAATCGCGCCGCGTTCCGCCGACGCCTCACCGAGTGCATCGAACGCGCCCATTCCAACGAGTCGTACCACTTCATCGTGCTGTTCCTCGACCTCGATCGTTTCAAAGTGATCAACGACTCGCTCGGGCACGGCGTGGGCGACCAGATGCTCATCGCCGTCGCCGACACCATTCGCCGCGTCGTTGCCGACGAAACGGTCGACCACGGCATCAACGGGTTCATCGCCCGCATGGGCGGCGACGAATTCACCATCCTCATCGAACCGACCGAGGACGTGCGATGGGCGTGCGAACTGGCCCAAAGGCTGCGCACCGAACTGACCCTGCCGCTGCAACTGGACGACTACCAGGTCACGACCGACGCCAGCATCGGCGTGCGGGTGTGCAACGGGCTGTGCTACGACGCGGACGAACTGATCCGCGATTCGGATACGGCGATGTACCACGCCAAGGCCCTGGGCAAGGGCCGCACCGTCGTCTTCGACCAGCGCATGCACGAGCAGGCGCTCGAACGCCTCGAACTCGAACAGGACCTCCGCCTGGCCCAGGCGGGTGGCCAACTCATGCTCTACTACCAGCCGATCATCTCACTCGAAACCGGCGAACTGGACGGCTTCGAAGCGCTGCTCCGTTGGAAACATCCCCAACGCGGCATCATCTCCCCCGATACCTTCATCCCCATCGCCGAGGAGACCGGCCTGATCATCGACATCGGCCAGTGGGTTCTCGACCAGGCCTGTGCCGACCTGGCCGACTGGAAAGAACGCTTCCCCGAGCACAAATCGATCCACATCGGTTGCAATCTCTCCAAGGTCCAGCTTGCGGTCAACGGCCTGGATAACATCGTCGCCGACACGCTCAAACAACACGGCATCGACCCGGCGGAACTGCACCTGGAAGTCACCGAAAGCGTCATCATGCACGACGCCAGCGTGGTCGTGCCGGTCATGGACCGCCTGCGCGACATGGGCATCGTGATGTGCATGGACGACTTCGGCAAAGGGTACAGCTCGCTGGCGTCGCTGCACCGGTTCCCGATCGACGTGTTGAAGATCGACCGGGAGTTCATCGCGGCGATGACCCAGAGCCGGGCGCACATGGCGGTCGTTCACGCCATCGTCACCCTCGCCGACAACCTGGGCATGCGCGTCGTGGCCGAGGGCATCGAAACCGAGGGGCACCTGGTGCAGTTGCAGACGCTCGAATGCGCGTACGGCCAGGGGTATCTGTTCGGCAGGCCCGGTCCGGCGGAGCAGGTGATCAAATGGTTGGCCGACGGCGTGAACCTCGACGCCTGCAGGAAGCCGCAGGCAGTCTGACCGTTCGTGTCGGGTAAACTGGCTAAGCCCCGCACAAGGGCGGGGTTGTGTTTAAGGCGTGTCTAACGCGTTTCTAATCGTCCATTCACGCCGACCGGCCCGATATCGGCTAAGGTTCCTGCCCCGTGCGTTTCGACGTCGCGGCACGGGGGTGTGACCGGCTCACGCCGAACGCCGACATCGCCGGAGTACCAGCCCTTGGCCGTCAAGCTCGAGTACCGCACGGTGTTTCTCTCGGACCTGCACCTGGGCAGCCGCGGCTGCCGAGCGCACGACCTGCTGGCCTTGCTCAAACGCATCAAGTGCCAGCGCCTCTACCTCGTCGGCGATGTCATCGACATGTGGCGCCTCCGCCAACGCTGGTACTGGCCCACCGCCCACAACAAGGTCGTCCGACGCATCCTCCGCATGGCCAACAAGGGCACCCAGGTCTTGCTCATCCCCGGCAACCACGACGAAGCCGCCCGACAGTACGCCATGCTCAACTTCGGCGGCGTCCGCGTCGTCCGACACGCCGCCCACACCACCGCCGACGGCCGACGCCTGCTCGTCACCCACGGCGATGAGTACGACCTGATCGTCCGCAACCATCGCCTGGTCTCCATGCTCGGATCGTGGGCCTACGACTGGCTCATCGTCGTCAACACCGGGTACAACCGCCTCCGCCAACGACTGGGCCTGCGCTACAACTCGCTCAGCCAGGCCATCAAACTCCGCGTCAAACGCGCCTGCACCTTCATCAGCGACTTCGAAGACACCCTCGCCGGCGAAGCCCGGCGACGCGGCATGGACGGGGTCATCTGCGGACACATCCACAAGGCCGAGGCCCGCAAAACCCGCGACAACCTCGACTACTACAACTGCGGCGACTGGGTCGAATCCTGCACCGCACTCGTCGAACACGACGATGGCAAAATCCAACTCGTCGACGGCATCGCCCTCGTCGCCCAACTCCGCGAAACCGAACGCGCCATCAAAGCCGCCACCGCCAGGTTCCCCCGACCCGAACCAAGCCTCAAGCCCTGAAGCATGCGCGCCCCCAAGGCGTGTGGGCTTCAGCCCACATGCCCACATGCCCACATGCCCCCATGCCCACATGCGCGCACGAACCTGACCAAACCCCTCATTCAGCGGCACTCCTCCGACCCCGATTCCCGAGGGCGTCAGGCCCGATTTCTCCGAACATCGCCGCGCCCATCGCCCGAAACGAAAGCCTGGCGCGCGCCGCGGTGCCACGCCCGGTCTTTAAAATCGCGATAAACGCCTCTCGGTCATAAACGTCTCCCAAACGCGGGAAAACGCGCCGTAAGGAGGGGGTTCATTTCGCAACGCTGCAACAGGGGATTGGCATAAAGCCGCGACCGGTGGTCGCGGGATCGGCGGCGCGCGTTGGCATTGCATTCGATGCTGTCATTGCGGGGGACCGCGACCGACGGTCGCGGCTTTATGGGGGCGGGTATTGTCCATAGCCGCGACGCTACGCGTCGCTGGGGAGTCGCGGCTTTATGGTTGCAGATTACGCCGGCGGCGGCTTCGTTGGGTCGGCGCGAAATCCGTTATCATGGAGCTTTGGGCGCGGTGCGGGGACGCGCTGGACGCCGACGCCCGATCAGTCAGGCGAGCAACCAACGGTATGGGCCAACGCATCCCATTCAGTCTCTACGGCCTGAACTGCCAGGTGAACAGCGCCAGCGCGTTGTTCGGCGCGTTGTGTCAGGCGAAGTTCGCAGGGTTTTCGCCCGGCGCGACGTGTTCGCTGTTGGACCATGCCCTGCAAATTGATTTCGAACGAGGCGATCCGCCCGCGCTGCGCGGGGCGCAGCGCTTGAGCGAACAGGTCTGGCGGACCGAGCGCGGCGGCCGCATCGTTCACGCATACCTGAAAACCTCGACGACCATCGATTACACAATTGAGCGGGGGCTTGTCAGCCGCATCGGCCTTTACCATCGGTCGCACCCGGCGTTTGCACTGGTCAACCTGACGCAGCGCCACATGCTCAGGCGACAGTTGTTCCAGAACCTCATCAAGCAGTACGTCGAACAGGCGGCGTATCACATGCTCGCGGCAAGCATCGGCGGGCACTGCCTGCACGCCAGCGCGGTGGAGAAGGACGGCCGCGCAACGTTGTTGTGCGGGTTGAACGGCGTGGGCAAGAGTACGCTGGCGCAATGGCTGGTCAAGCATCGCGGCTACCGCTCGTTCGCCGACAACTATGTGCTGGTCGGATCGGACCGGGCGTACCTGGCGCCGGACGTGTTGCGGCTCGGCACGACGGGGCTGCACGCGCTGGCGCTCAAATCAAGGGGGACGTTCGGCTTCGGCAAGCGATTGTTGCCGCTGCCGCGTTTGAGCGACCTGCAACAGGCGCCGGTGCAGACGATCTGCTGGATCGAACAGGACCAGGCGTGGGGCCGGGAAGCGCGGGACAACGACCTGTTTCAGCGGATCAAGCATCACGAAGCGGTCGCGGGGGAGGCGGTGGAGTTGTCGCCGCTGGCGCACCTGCTGCCGTCGCCCCCGGACACCCCGGACACCCCGGCCGCCCCGGCCGCCGCGTACGCCGTTCTGCGGCTGGGGCCGCTGGATGAATTGAGCCATCACGTGGAGCGACTGGGCCTATGATCATCGAGCTTCCCTTTGCCCGCATTCGGTTGGCGCATTGCGAGCCGCGGCATCGTCGCTATTTCGAATCGCAGTTCACGCGAACCGACCCCATCGCTGAATCCCGCCTGGAACTCGTCGTCGACTTCGCGGCGACCCCGCTGCCGCCGGACTGCGTCCTGGTGGAAGACGGCATCGCCGTCGACGAACAGGCGGTTTATGTGCGGGATACCAGGGGTCGGGCCGCACGCTTGGACATCGGACAGATCGGAAGCGATGCGATTCACTTCCAGGTCGATCCCGACTTCGACCTGTACTACCTGTACACGTTCCTGCTGGAACCGCTGATCATCATCCATCTCACGCACCGGGGGATCCTCGTGGCGCACGCCTCGGCGGTCGTGGATGAACAGAACCAGGCGCATGTGTTCGCGGCGTGGCGGCATACCGGCAAGACGGACCTGTTGTTGACGCTTGCCAAGCGGGGCTACGGGTTTCTCGCCGACGACTACTGCGTCATCCACGAGGGGACGGCGTATCTGTATCCGAAGAAAGTGAACCTGTTCTCCTACAACTTCAAGCGCTACCCCGAGCTGTACGCGCATCTGCCGATGGGAACGCGATGGCATCTGCGGGCGGCCTCGCGGATCAAGCGGATGCTCGAAGCGGCGAGCCGCCTGTCGCGGGGAACCCTGGGCAAGGTGTTCTTTCGGTTGGGTCAACTGGCCGAGGTCAGTACGAACGTCAAGGTCGACCCCGCGCAACTGAACATGAAACAGGTCGTCGCCGCGCCGGTCGGCACGATCGACCTGCTGGAAAACAGCACGTTGCAGCGCACGACCCGGGAGGCGTTGTCGGAAGCGGAGGCGGCGGAGAAACTCGCGCGGGTGATCTGCTACGAGCTGGACGAGTTCTTTCAGTTGTACCGCATGATCGTGTTTGCCCGGCCGCAACTGAAGCATGCGTTGATCGAGTCGTTCGCCGAGCGGTATGAGGCGTTGGCCCGAGGTTTGCCGGGCTGCCACCGGTTGCGCCTGTCGCGGGACAAGGCGGACGTTGCGAAGCATATCGTCGGGTCATGAAGCCGCGACCGGCGGTGGCGGCGGCTTCAGGGTTGCGGATTATTCGGGTGACACTTCGACGCCGGCGAAGGTATCGGGGGCTTCGGAGGCGTCGCGGGTGCTGAGCATCTGTTGGGCGGCGGGTTGGCCGTTGGCGGCGGCGCGGCCGAGCCAGTACGTGGCCTGTTCGGCGTCCTTCGTCACGCCCTCGCCGTCGAGGTACATCAGGCCCAGCGTGTACTGGGCGCTGGGAAAGTCCTGTTCAGCCGCCCGGGTAAACCAGCGCGCCGCTTCGGCGGCGTCGGCGGCGACACCCTCGCCTCGCCGGTACATCCAGCCCAGCGAATACTGGCTGCGGGCTTCGCCCTGGGCGGCGGCCCGGCTCAGCAGTTCGAACGCCTGCTCCGGATCGGCGCCATCACCCTCACCCCGCAACATCAGGGCGAGGTTGTTCTGCGACGGGGCGTGGCCCTGCGCGGCGGCGGTTTCGTACCAGACCTTCGCGGCGGCGAGGTCCTGTTCGATGCCCTGGCCGTTTTCCAGCAACACGGCCAGCGCGTGCTGGGCTTTGACGAAGCCCTGTTGGGCGGCTTTTTCATACCAGTCGGCGGCGCGGCGGTGGGATTGCCAGACGCCCCGGCCGTGCTCGTAGCAGGCGCCCAGCGCGAACTGCGCGCGGGCCATGCCCTGCTCGGCGGCTTTGCGGTACCAGCGGGCGGCCTGGTTGTCGCTTTGGCCCATGGCTGAGCCGTCGGCGTAAAGCTCGCCCATGAGGTATTGGGCGTTGACATCGCCGCGTTCGCCGGCCGGTCGCAGCCACTTCGCAGCTTCAACGAGGTCCTGGGCGACGCCCCGGCCGAACATGTGCATGACGCCGAGGTTGTTCTGCGCCGCGGCGTGGCCCTGTTCGGCGGCGCGGCGATACCATTGGGCGGCCTTGGCGCGATCCCGGTCGACGCCCAGGCCCTTGTCGTACATCACCCCGAGGTTGGTCTGGGCGGCGGGGTGGCCCTGCTCGGCGGCGGCGGTGTACCAGCGGGCGGCCTGCTCGCGGTCACGCGTCACGCCCTGGCCTTCTTCGTGCATCAGGCCGACGAGGTACTGGGCGTCGGCGTCGCCTTCATGAGCGAGCGGCATCCACCGGTCGAGGGCGGCGGTGTAATCGCCGTTGCGGTAGTCGGTCATGCCGCGGTTGACCGTCGCCTGCCTGCACCCGGCCACACCGACCAGCAGCGTGAAAACGAACAGTGAGCCGATGATGACGGTGATGGAACGATTGGAATGCATCGCGCGTCTCCAAAAAGGCCGTACCCGGGGCGCGGGAATCGCTATGGATGACATCGGCCGGGCGGGGGCGGGGGTTTAGGAAGAACCCGGTCCTTCGCTGCGCTCCCCGAAGGGGTCCGTTGGACAGGGCCGGCTTGACAGGGGTGATGGGGTCGGGGATGACACGGCGAACGATGTCGGCGCGCAAGATGGACAATTCGATCGACGGCCTGGCGCGGCGGGCGGGCGATTGCACACTAACCGATCGGGCGGCGGTGTCGGATCGGCTGCGCGCGGCGCGCCGCCGCGCCGCCGACGGCAAGCCGACCGATCGCATGCTCGAACAGATCGCTTCGCGCATCGAGCTGTCGCAGCGCATCGTCCGGGCCCGGCGCGACCAGGCGTTGACGATCGACTATCCGGCGGACCTGCCGGTCAGCGCGGCGCGTGAGTCGATCATGGCGGCGATCGAGGCCAACCCGGTGGTGGTGGTGTGCGGGGCGACGGGTTCGGGCAAGACGACGCAACTGCCCAAGATGTGCCTGGAGATGGGCCGGGGCATTCACGGGCGGATCGGTCACACGCAACCGCGTCGGATCGCGGCGCGTTCGGTGGCGGCGCGGATCGCCGAGGAGCTCGGCGCGCCGGTGGGGCGCGCCGTCGGTTACAAGATGCGCTTCGCCGACCAGACCGCCGACGCGACGCGCATCAAGCTGATGACCGACGGGATTCTGCTGGCCGAGCTGGCGTCGGATCGGCGGCTGCTGGAATACGACACGCTGATCATCGACGAGGCCCACGAGCGCAGCCTGAACATCGACTTTCTGCTGGGCTACGGCAAGCGACTGCTGGCGAAGCGGCGCGACCTGAAGGTGATCGTGACGTCGGCGACGATCGACCCGCAGCGGTTTGCCGATCACTTCGACGGCGCGCCGATCATCGACGTCGAAGGGCGGACGTACCCGGTCGAGGTGCGGTATCGGCCGATCGAAGGCGACGCCGAATCGGCGGACCTGGTGACGGCGATCCGCGACGCGGCGTTGGCGTTGCGCGAGGCCGATCCGGGCGACGTGCTGGTGTTTCTGCCGGGTGAGCGTGACATTCGCGAGGCGGCGGAGGCGTTAAGCGCCGACCCGGCGATCGATGCGGACGTGTTGCCGCTGTACGCCCGGCTGCCGACGGCGCAGCAGGATGCGATTTTTCATCCGGACGGTTCGCGGCGGCGGATCGTGCTGGCGACCAACGTGGCCGAGACGTCGCTGACCGTGCCGGGGATCCGTCATGTGATCGACTCGGGGCTGGCGCGGATCAGTCGCTACGCAGCCCGGTCGAAGGTGCAGCGCCTGCCCATCGAGCCGATCTCGCAGGCCTCGGCCAACCAGCGGTCAGGCCGCTGCGGCCGGCTCGCCCCCGGCATTTGTGTGCGGCTGTATGCCGAGGATGATTTTGTACAGCGTGACGCCTTCACCGAGCCGGAGATTCAGCGGAGCAACCTTGCCGGCGTGATTCTGCGGATGGCGGACCTGGGGTTGGGCGATCCGGCGGACTTTCCGTTCGTCGATCCGCCGTCGGGCCGGATGTTGCGCGACGGGCACGACACGCTGCACGAGCTGGGCGGGTTGGATGAGGAAGATCGGCTGACGCGCCTGGGTCGCCAACTGGCGAAGCTGCCGGTCGATCCGCGGATCGGGCGGATGATTCTCGCGGGGGTCGAGGAGAATTGTCTGCGGGAGGTGTTGGCGATTGCGGCGGCGTTGAGCATCCAGGACCCGCGCGTGCGCCCGCCGGACAAGCAGCAGCCGGCCGACGAGGCGCATGCGCAGTTCTTCACCGGCGACTCGGATTTCATGGGGTTCTGGAACCTGTGGCGGTTTTATCGCGACCTCAAGCACAAGCTGTCGCGCAACCAGCTCCGCAGGGCGTGCGCGCAGAATTACCTGGCGTATGCCCGCATGCGCGAGTGGGAAGAGGTGCATCGGCAGTTGCGCGAGGCGGCGGCGGCGGCGACGGATAAGCGGCTGCACCTGAGCGACAAGCCCGCCGAGCCGGACGCCGTGCACCGCGCGCTGCTGGCGGCGTTGCTCAGCAACGTCGGCCGGCGCGACGAGGGGTTTGAATACACCGGCGCGCACGGGCGGAAGTTCGCGATCTTCCCCGGCTCGGCGCTGTTCAAGGTCAAGCCGCGCTGGCTCGTCGCCGCCGAACTTGTCGAAACCTCGCGCCTGTGGGCGCACACCGTCGCGCCGATTCAGCCGAACTGGATCGAGTCGCTCGCCCCGCACCTGGTCAGGCATCACTACGCCGAGCCGCACTGGGACGGCGAAAGCGCGCGGGTCATGGCGTTCGAGCGCACGACCTTGTTCGGCCTGACCATCACGCCGCGCCGCCGCGTCCACTACGGGCCCGTCGACATCCCCGCGGCGCGTGAGCTGTTCATCCACCACGGCCTGGTCGAGGGCGACTACGAAAGCGACGGCGCATTCGACGCCCACAACCGCGCCCTCATCGCCGGGATCGAGGACCTGGAAGCGAAGGTGCGCCAGAGCACGTACCTGGTCGATCCGCGCGTGCGGTACGACTTCTACGACGCGCGCGTCGGGGCCGAGGTGTTCAGCGGCGCGACGTTTGAACAATGGCGCGAGCAGGCCGAACGCGACAACCCGAGGTTGCTTTTCATGCGGCGGGAAGACCTGCTCGCCCAGCAACCCGACGACCAGACCGCGGCGCTGTATCCCGACCAACTGGCGGTGAGCGGGTCGACGCTGGCGCTGGATTACGTCGCCGAACCGGGCCACGAAGCCGACGGCGTGACGGTGCGCGTCCCGCTGCCTTTGCTCGGGCAGGTCTCGGCGAAGCGGCTGGAATGGCTCGTGCCCGGCATGCTCGAAGAAAAAGTCGCGGCGCTGTTGAAGACGCTGCCCAAACCCCTCCGCCGCCAGTTCGTGCCCGTGCCCGACTTCGCCCGCCGCATCGTCCCGTTGCTCGATTCGAGCAGCGACCTGTCGTTGATCGACGCGATCGTGCACGCCTGCCGCGCCCACGCCGGCATCGAGGTCCCCGCGGATCAATTCGATCCGACGAAGCTGCCGCCGCACCTGGCGATGAACATCCTCGTCACCGACGAGTCGGGCGACGTGCTCGCCCGGGGCCGCGCGCTCGAACCCCTGCGCGAACGGTTCGGCGACTCGCTCAAGCGCATCGTCACCCGAAGCGCCGGCGAGATGTGGCGTAAGGACGACCTGACCGCGTGGGACTTCGGCGACCTGCCGCGCGAAACGACCACGACCTACGACGGGCTGACCGTCACCGGCCACGTCGCGCTGGTCGACCAGGGTCGGGCCGCGGGCATTCGCGTGTTCGACACCGCCGCCCGGGCCGAAGCCGAGCATCGACGGGGCGTGCGGCGGCTGTTCGCCTGCGCCGTCGAACACGAGCTGGCGTTCCTCGAACACGAACTTCAGGGGGCGGGGGTTGATCGGTTGGCGGTGTTGTACGCGCCGCTGGGTTCGCGCGGGCAACTGGTCGGCGAGATCTTCGACGCCGGGGTCGACCATGCGTTCATCGGCGACGACGACGCCGACGCGATCCGCTCGGCCGACGCATTCGAGCGCCGCCTCGCCGCCCGCGGCAGGCAGCTCGAGCCGGCCGTGCGGTCGGCCTGCGGCATCGCCGCCCTGTGCCTGCGGACTTACCAACAGATCATGTCGGAACTCGACGTCGCCCCGCCGGCGTGGCGCGAGGCGGTCGGTGATATCCGGACGCAACTCGACCATCTCATGCCGCCGGACTTTCTCACGCGCCCTTCGCGTTATTGGCTGGCGCAATTACCGCGCTACCTCAAGGCGATCGTTCGCCGCATCGAAAAACTCGCCGACGGCCAGGTCAAACGCGATCGGCAAACGATGACCGAACTTGACCCCCACCAGCGTCGTTACCTTCAATGGGCCGGCGATCGGCCGCCGCCGACCGCCCACGCCGACGTGGTGCTTTACCGCTGGATGCTGGAGGAATACCGCGTGTCGCTGTTCGCCCAGGACCTCGGCACCGCCGTCAAGGTCTCCCCCAAACGCCTGGACGACCAGGCCCGTCGGGCTGGACTGTGAAGCCTCACCACGCCGATTCACTTCCGGTCCCCGATTCATACAATGGCCCATGAACCCACACCCTTCGCCGCACGCATGAGGCAAGCCCATGATCCACATGTTCATTCTCGCCCAGAGCGCCCCCAACGCACCGGCCGCCGACGCGGGCGGGCAGATCCCCACCGTCGCCGAGCTGTTCATGACCAGCGTCTGGATCAACGGCGTCATCGCGGCGCTGTCGCTGATCGCGGTCGCGTTGTTTTTGTACCTGTTCCTCACGTTGACGCGCGGGTCGTTCGCGCCGTCGCGGTTCCTCGATGAGCTGACCAAGCTCATCACCCGCCGGCGCTTCGACCAGGCGATTCAACTGTGCCAGACCCATCGCCGGGCGATGACCGCGCCGATCGTGCAGCGGCTGATCGAGAATCGCGAGAAGGATCCGAACGTGCTGATGAGCATCATCGAATCCGAGGGCTCGCGCGAGGCCGAGCGCGTCTGGGGCAAGGTCGGGTATTTGTCGGAGATCGCGGCGATCGCGCCGACGCTCGGGCTGCTCGGCACGGTCGTCGGCATGATCAAGGTCTTCTTCACGCTCACCACGCGCATCGCCGAGGCCCAGGGCGTGGGCGACCTGTCGGCGGGAATCGCCGAGGCGATGAGCACGACGATGTTCGGCCTGATCGTGGCGATTCTGGCCGGCGTGTTCTACATGATCACGCGCAGCCGCGCCACCGCCGTGCTCAGCGACGCCGAGGCGGTCTGCCACGGCGTGGCCGATCACGTACACCGCGCCGCAGCGAAGGCTGACGATGAGCGCGCGCCCGGCGAGCCGCGACCGGTGCAGGAACACGAGCACGAGGAGGGCCTGCCATGAGTTTCGCCCGCCCCCGCCAGCCGATGCGCCACGCCGCCGTGCCGTTGGCGCCGATGCTGGACATCCTGTTTCTGCTGCTGATCTTCTTCGCCACGAGCACGACCTTCCGCGCCGGCGAACAGCAGATCGACGTGAACCTGCCCGTGGCCAGCACCGGCGAAACCCACGAGCCGCTGCGCACCGAGGTCGTGGTCAACATTCAGACCGACGGCGGAATCGTCGTCGCCGGCCGCGCGATGGGCCTCGATGAACTGCGCAGCGTGCTGGGCGAACTGGTCGCACGCTTCCCCGATGAGCGGGTCATCATCCGCGGCGACGCCGGGGTCAACTACGGCCGCATCATCGAGGTGATGGACACGGCAAGACTGGCCCGGGTGCGCGAAGTCCGCTTCGCCACGACCCGGCGCGGCGCAAATGAGGGGGGTGGATGATGTCGTGCCGGGCTTCGGGCCTCGGGCTTCGGGCTTCGGGTGGCGCGGCGGTGATCATCGTCGTGGTCGGCATGGTCGGTGCGCTGCATGCCCAGCAATCGTCGCTGGCCGATCGGCAGTGGACGTTTGCCGTGCGGCTGGTGCAGGAAGGCGAGAACGACCTGGCGGTCGATGCGTTCGGCGATTTTCTGCGTGACTATCCGAGCGATGCGCGGGCCGGGGATGCGCGGTACTACCTGGCGGTGCTGGCCGAGCGACAGAATCGGCTGCACGATGCGCTGGGTCACCTCGCGGCGGTGAAGAGCCCGATCTACGTCCGGCCCGCCGCGGTGAGTCTGCTGACCGGCCAGGTGCGCCTGCGGCAGGGCGACGCCAACGCCGCGCTCAAGGCGCTGGAACAGGTCAAGCCCGGGCAACTGTCCGACGCGGCGGCGCGATCGAGCTGGCATTACCTGCTGGGCGTGTGCTATCGCAAGCTGGACAACACCCAGGCCGCCGCGGCGCAGTTCGACAAGGCCACCGAAGCCGGCTCCCCGGTCAAGGGCCGGGCGCTGCTGGAGTTGGGCAAGTGTCGGTTGCTGCTGGATCAACCGGACGCGGCGAGCGAGGCGTTTGGTGAAGTGATCCGGGCCGACGACGTCGACGCCGACGCGCAGGCCGAGGCCCGGGCGCTGGCGGCGGGCCTGGCGCACCGGCGCGGCCGCTACGAAGCCGCCGCCGACCTGTATCGCCAGGTCATCGAACAACATCAACGCTCGCCCTACTTCGGCGAGGCGCAGGTCGGGTTGCTGCGGTCGCTCTATGCCGCCGGTCAATACCCGGCGGTGCTGCAACGTTACGAGTCGCTGGCGAAGCTGTTGCCGGCGGATGCGATCGGCGAGGGGTTGTACCTCAAGGCCGCCGCCGAAATGCAACTCAAGCGTTACGACCAGGCGCTGGCGACGCTCGATCAGTACCGCCGCCGCACCGGCGACGACCATGCCCTGCGCGACGAAGCGGAGGAGTTGACCGGGCTGTGTTACTACCACACGGACGCCGGGGCGTTTGCCGACTGGTATGCGCAGCATCGACCCGACTCGCGGCGCATGCACTACCTGCGGGCGCTGGTCGCGGCGCGACAGGACCAGGCCCGCCAGGCGACCGGGTTGCTGGATCAACTCATCGACCCGGCCGACGGCGCGTTCGCCGCCGAGGCGCTGCTCAAGCGGGCGACGCTGCACGAACAGCTCGGCGACCCCGGCCGGGCGGCCGACGACCTGGCGCGGTATGCCTCGCGTTATCCCCAGGCGGCGCAGGCGATCGCCGCGCGGCGGCGGGCGGTCGACCTGGCCCTGAACGCCGGGCAGTACCCGCGCGTCATCGAGCTGGCCGCGCAACTTGAACCCGACCCGCCGCTGCTGCTGGCCACGGCGCTGGCGCACCTCAAGCTTGACCATGCCGACGCGGCGAACGAGCGCCTCGATCAACTGCTCAAAGCCGGCCCGAACGATCGGCTGACCGCGTTGGGCCGGTTCTATCGGGGCATGATTCACGCGGCCGCGACCGACGACGACGACGCCCGCGACCGCGCGGTCAAGGACCTGGACGGCGCGCTGACCGGGCCGCTGCCCGATGCGCAGAAGACCGCGGCCTTGACGACGCTGGCCCGCCTGCATCGCGCCGCCGGGCGTGACGAAGCGGCGCTGGAAACCTACGAGAAGCTGCGCGCCGCGCAATCGACCGCTTCGTTCGACCCGGCCACGGCTTTGTGGGTCGGGCGCGGCCTCGTCGAAGCCGATCGCCCCGAAGCGGCGCTGGACTGGCTGCAACCCGCCCTCGACAGCGCCCGACTCGACGAACCCCGCAAGGCGCAGGCCATGTACTTCCAGGGCCGCGCCCTGCACCAGCTCCAGCGCTACGGCGACGCGATCCAGACCTATCGCCGCATGCTCGCGTTCACCACGCCCAAGGCCTACGGCTACCAGGGCCGGCTCGGTCTGGCCCAGGCTTACGCGGCAAGCGGCGACATCGAAAGCGCCATGGAAGAGTACGACGGCCTGGTCAGCGCGCCCGGCTCGCGCACCGCCGCCACCGCCCTTTACGAAAGCGCGATGGTCCACCTCGAACAGGCCCGTCGCTTCGAACAGGGCGGCATGCGCGCCGCGGCCGACCAGCAGCGCCACGAAGCCCGACGTCGCCTGCAGCGCATCGTGATCCTTTACGACCTGCGCGAGCTGGACCCGCTGCCGCTGAAGGCGCGGCTGATGCTCGGGCGACTCGACGTGGCGGCCGGTCGTTTCGACAAGGCGCGGGAGCATTTTCAGACCGTCGCCGCGCAGAACGAATCGCCGGCGTGGCAGGACGTGGCGCAGGCCGAACTCAAGGCCATCGCCGAACCCGCCGCGGGCCGGACGATGCTTGAAAAGGTCGTGCAACAGCACCCGGGCACGCCCGCCGCCGCGTATACCGCGGCTCGACTCAGGCAGGGGGTCGCGCCATGAACGACCACAACCGCAGGCTGGTGCTGATCGCCGCGGGGGTGAGCGTGCTGCTGCACGCCGCGGCGGCGCTGGCGGTGTTCAACATTCCCCTCGGCCGCCTCGGCGGCGAGCTGTTTCTCAGTCGCCCGCCGATCGAGGTCGATCGCACCGAGGTGAGGCCGGCCGACCCGGGTGAGTTTTTCGACGTGCCGACGGATGTCGAGTCGATGGCGATCGAGGATGACGCAGCCCCATCGCAACGGATGTGGCGCGAGCTGGTCGAGCGGACGGACCTGTCGAGGCTGAACGTGAACGACCGGGCCGACGATCGCCCGCTGCCCGAGCCGGACGACGCCCCGGCGACCGAAGCCCCCGAGCCGCGCGTCGAACCGGCGACGCCGGGCGAGGCGAAGGTGGTCGATGCGGCGGGGGCGGCGTTGCGGCGGCTCGACACCGCGGTGCGGTTGCCCGAGTACGTCGCGCCGACCGATGAGATCGACCCGCCCTCGGACAGCGCGGGACCGGTGGACCTGTCGCGCCTGCTCGACGCCGAGGCGATCGACGCGGCGACCGGCGGGGGAGGGACCGGCATCCCCGGCGCGCTGGGCGACGGCGCCGGTGATGCCGCGACATTGTCACCGACCACCACCACCGCGCGCAACGCCAGCAAACCTTCCGACACTTCCGGGGGTGGGGGTGGGGTGCGGATCGACACGAACATTCCCATGCCCGACCTGGCCGAGCCGTTCGGCCTGCCCGGGGCGGACAAGCCCGACGCCATCGCCGAGCGGCTCGACGATGATTTTCAGTACGTGTTGCTGACCTACGACGGCCCGGCGAAAGAGCGCTCCGGCCTGCCGTTCTTCGGGTCCAGACCCGAACGCGACCCCGGCACCCGCCCGTGGTTCGAAGTCCAGATCAGGCCCCGCCACACGCTCCGACGCCTGCCCCCCCTGGCCAAGGACGTCGTTTACGTGCTCGATACCTCCGGGTCGATCGAGGACAAGTGGCTCGGACCCGTCAAGCAGGGACTCGTTGCCGCGCTGCAGTCGCTCAACGACAACGACCGGTTCAACATCGTCCGCTTCAAGGAAACCGTGCAGGTGCTCTCGCCCGATGGTCTGCTCGACGCGACCGACGAAAACCGCCGACGCGCCCAGCAGTTCATCGAGCAGGCGGCGGTCGCCGGTTACACCGACGTCAACCAGGCCCTGGGCAAACTCGTGCAACTGCAGCGGTCGAGCGATCGCGTTTACCAGGTCGTTTTCATTTCCGACGGCCAGCCGACGGCCGGCGCGATCAACCCGCGCCAGATCATCGACATGTTCACGCGCGCCAACAACCTCGTCGCGGCGGTGTATGCGGTGAGCGTCGGCGACAAGCCGGACACCGAATTTCTGCAGGCCCTGGCCTACCGCAACAAGGGGTACGTGCGTCGGCCGGCGCGTTGGAACGCGGCCAGCGACACGATCGCGGACCTCGCGTCGCGGTTGCGCTACCCGATCATGCGCGACGCTTCGTTCAGCGCCGCCGGGGTCGATACCGAGCACCTGTTCCCACGCCAGCCGCGCGACATCTACAAGGACGATCCGGTCAGCCTGTTCGGCCGGTACGACGACCAGGCCGAGGTGATCCGCATGGAGATCCGCGGCGACGGGGCGACGGGTCCGATGGCGTTTGCGTTTTCGTTGCCGTTCGACCATGCCGCGCCGGGCTCGCGGCGCATCGCGGTCGAGTGGGCCGCCGCCCGGATGCATCATCTGTACGGCGAGCTGCTGCGGTCGGGCCGCACCAACGAGCCGGCCATTCGCAAGCTGATCGAGCGCCTGCGCGAGAAGTACGACCTGGACGAGTGACGTCCGAGCGTCAGCTTGCCGACAACTGCAGGATCTCCACGCCCAGGGCCTGGGTCATCTGGTCGACGGCCGCGCGTTCGGTGTCATTGATGCATTTGGCCACGCGGTCGCCGTAGACGATGCGGCGGACGCCGACCTGGAGCAGGCGGCGGAAGCAGGCGGCGCACGGCTCGCCGGTGATGTAGGCCGTCGCACCGCGCAGATCGCACCGCGCGTAACACACCGCGTTGTCCTCGGCATGCATGAACCAGTCGTATTTCTCCGGCCGGGTCAGCGGAACCAGCTCGTTGGGCAAACCCGCGACCGGCCCGTTGTAACCGGTCGAGATCACCCGCCGATCGGCGTCGACGAGCACGCAGCCGTGCTTGGTGTTCGGATCCGGCGAACGCCGCGACACCTGCTCGGCCAGGTCGAGAAAATAACGATCCCAACTCGGACGATCGACAAATGGATCGGTGGGTGTGGACATGGCGGCATTATAAGTCATGGGCGGAGAAATATGACGAATGTCGAATGTCGAATCAAGCTCGAAGTTCGAATGACGAATGGCGCCCCGCGCGGGCGTGACTTCGTCATTCGAATCTGATTCGACATTCAACATTCCCCCCGCGATATCATGTCAACATGCTCGCCCTCCTCCGATGGCTGGTCCGGTTCGTCTTCGACGCGGCGCTGCTGGTCGTGCTCGTCGCGGGCCTCGGCCTGGCGGCGTACGTGTTCTACGTGCCCGGCTGGATCGAAGACCAGGTCCGCACCGCACTGGCCGACCGGGGCCTGGACGACGCCAACTTCGAACTGGTGAGCCTCGGCTACGACACCGTCGAACTGCGCGATGTGCGGCTGAGCGCCGACCCCAACGCGATGTCGATCGGGTCGGTGCGCGTGGTGTTCGACCCGCTGGCGTTGTGGTCACGCCGCATCGACCGGGTTGCGATCCGCGATCTGCGGTGGCGCATCGCCTGCGCCGACGGCAAGGTCGACCTCGGACCGATCGCGCAACTGATCGGCAACGCCAACAGCATGGAAGGCCCCTCGTGGTCGGTCGGTGACCTGGCCATCCGCGACAGCATGGTCACGCTGGACTACGACAACCGCACGTGGCGATTGCCCCTCGACACCCGCGCCGAGGCCGACGCCAACGCGCCGTACACCGTGCGCTACGACGCGGATGGGGGGCGGCTTGTCGTCGACCTGCCGGGGGGGCTGGTTACCGACGACACGCTGGCCGGTCGTTGGATCGGCAACGAGTTGGGTGCGGAGGTGAGCGGTCGCGCCGGGGCGTCGGCCAGCGTCGGCCTCGACGGCGCGGTGCGCGCGGAAGTGGTGATGGACGACATCGACGCCGGCTACACCACCGACAGCGCCGAGCCCACGACCTACCGCGTCGAGGGCCTGCGCGGGCGCGTCGCGCTGGCCGGGGTCGACCCCCTCGCCACCGAACCGGGCCAGCAGTTGCACTGGGATCGGCTGGAGTTGGGCGAGATCGTGTTCGCGCGGGGGGTGTTGCGGTTCACGATGGAAAGTCCCGACTCGGTGCTCGTCGAGAAGCTGCACTGGACCGGTGAGGACGGCGGGCGGTTCTGGGCGATGGCGTTGCGATTCGACCCGTCAGCCCCGGATGTGAGCGTCGACCTGTTCGTGGAGCAGGCCTCGCTGGACGCGTGGCTGCCGCGCCTGACCCTGGACTACGCCACCGGGCGGGGCCGGCTGACCGGACGGGTGCCGTTCCGCATTCGCACGCAACCGGCGCTGCGCCTCGCGCTGGGCCAGGGCTATCTGCACGCCACCGACGCCGGCCGCGTGAGCATCGAGGACCCCAACACGATCGACCGGATGCTCACGCAGGGCGGGCTGGCGTCGGAAGGTCCCGATGCGTATCCTGCGCTGGTTCGCCGGCGGCTTGTGCAAAGTCTGCAGCGTTTCGAATACGACCAGCTCTCGTTCGTTATGTCAGAAGAAGGCGGCCAACCGGTGCTGACCGTGCACGTCGCCGGCCAGGGCGCCGACAATGGACAGGAGGTCAACCTGACCATGAACTTCACCGGCTACCAGGATGCGCTGGACCTGGCGTTGCGGATGCAACTGGGCCTGCGGCGTGCGACCGACCGCCTGTTCGGCGGACGATAGAAAGGGGTCTGTCATGACAAAGCAACTGCTGATCGGCGCGGCGCTGGCTGCGATCGGCGCGGGCCTGGGCGCCTGCACCGAACACAAGGTCCGGGTCGAGCCCATCGAGGTCAAACCCATCCACGTCACGATGGACATCAACCTGAAGGTGGATCGGCGGCTGGATGACTTTTTCGCGTTTGAAGACGAGTTGGATCCCAACACAGGGGACAGACCATGACCGGCGCAGGAAACTTAATGCGATGGATGCTGGCGTTGGTGATCGCCGGCGCGATGCTGGCCGCGGCGCCGACCGCGCACGCCGACGACGACGATGCCGACGCCCGACGCCAGGAACTCAACGAACTTCGCCAGCGCTTCAAGGAGCGCTACCCCGACCTGGTGCGGCTGAAGAATGAACAAAAGATCGGCGAGACGTACCAGGGCAGGATCGAAGCGGTCAAGGCCGGCTACCTCAAGCAGCCGATCGATCCCGACGCGGACAAGGACGACGAAGACGTGATGACGATCGGCCGGTTCGTCGCCCTGGAAAACAAGGACCGGTCGCGGCTGTACGCGCTGCTGGCCCGGGAGATGGAGATCGAGGCGAAGGTGGTGGCGGCGCGCAACGCGGCGCGGGCGTTTGAGGAGGCCCGGGCCGATCACTACGTCAGGGATGCCGACGGCGAATGGCTGACCGGCAAGCAGTGGCGCGAAAAGCAGGAAGAGAAGGACAACTGACCCTGCCGCGCGATTGACCGGTCGACCCCGAAGCACGCTTCGAACCAGCGCATGAGCGAACCGACCCACGCCGGGCCCGCGATATCGAGTCCCGCCGAGCCGATGCTCGCGTGGACCGATCGTTATCGCGGGTGGCTGTTCGCGGCGTTGGGCGTGGTGTATGCGCTGGGTTGGACGACCCGGTGGCACGCCGGGCCGGACAGCGCGTTGTACATGGTGCTGGGTCGGAACCTTTTAAACGGCGAGGGGTATCGTTACGCGGGCGAGGCGCACGGGTTTGTGCATCCGATGTTGCCATGGCTGCTGGCGGGGTTGTGGCGGGTCACGGGGGTGAGCATCGCGGCGGCGAACGTGATGGCGTGGTTGTGCGTGGTCGGGGCGCTGGGGCTGTGGTACCGCGTACTGGTGATGCGATTCGATCGGCGTCGGGCGGTGTGGATGGTCGTGCTGCTGGGCGTGATGCTGGTGGTGTTCCGGTACGCGTTTCAGATTCTGACCGAGCCGGTGTTCTTCCTGGGCGTGACGGTGGTGGTCTACGCCTACGAACGGATGCGCGCCGAGGGGGGCGCGGCGTGGCGCTGGGCGAGCGTGCTGCTGCTGGGTGCGGGTTTGTTCGTCGTCGCGGCGGCCCGGCCGACGATGTGGGCGCTGGTCGGCGCGGTGTTGCTCGCCGGGGTGTGGCACACGATCGTCGGCCCGCGCCGATGGCTGCACGCGGCGATGGCGGCGATGGCGGTGATCAGCGTGGGGCTGTTCCGCGGGCTCGATCCGCGCCGGGCGGCCGGCGGTTCCGGGGGGAGCGGTTCCGGGGGCGGGTACGAAAGCGGGGCGGTGTCGATGCTCACCGATCCGGGTGAACTGATTCACAACGCGGTGACGCGGTTCTGGCCCGAGTGGTTTCACCCGCACGCCTGCGAAGCGATGTTGAGCATCGAGCTGGGTCCGCCGCTGAACTGGGTCATGGGCCTGGCGGCGCTGGCGATCGGCGTGTGGGCGTTTCGCTGGCGGGTGTTGTGGGGGTTGCTTTTCGTGTTGACGGTGGGGGGGTTGATGACGTATCGGCCGGAGGTGCGATATCTCATGCCGCTGGCGCCGCTGTGGGCGGTGGGTTGGACGCTGGTGGTGGTGGGCTTGCTGCGGACGCGCCGGGCCTGGATGCACTGGGCGGCGGTGGGGTTGTTGCTGTTATGGATCGTGCCGAACGTGGCGCGGGACGTGGACTTCATTCTCGACCAGCATCGTCAGCCGTTTCTGGTGCATCACGCCGACGGCGCGTTTGCGCCGATCGCGGGGTTGGCCGAGCAGGTCGCGGACACACTGGAACCCGACGCCGCGGTCATCGGCCCGCGCGAGCCGATCGTCAGTTGGTACTGGCGTCGGCCGGCGGCGAGCGTCGACGGCCTGGCGTCGGGCCGCCGCCGAGCCATCGACCGGATCGAGCGCTACACCGCCGAAGGCCGGGCGTTGTATCTGCTCACGCCCGCACCGGACGCGGCGATCGCGCAACTGAAGGCGATGCACTATGCGTTGGGCCCGCAGGTGGCGCACTTGTCATCGACGGATCCCCACCACCCGCCGGCGGCGTTGCATCGTCTGGTCAGGCGCACCGAACAACACGTCGAATAAGGATCAGTCTTTGCGCACCCGCGTCATCGTGCCGTCGAGCATTTTGACTTCGAGTTTGGCGAGGCTGAGCTTGACTTCGCGGCTGGCCAGGCCGATGCGGTCCTTCGGCCCGCGGGTTTCGCTGTCGTGGCACTCGTTGGCCGGGCCGGTCCATTCACACAGCTTGCGGTCGTTGATTACGACCGTGACCGCGACCTTCTCGCCGCTGCGGCGGACCTGGGCGCTGACGCGCTGCGGCTTGGTGATCTGCAGGGCGGTGCCGCCGAAGCGCGGCTGCCGACCCACGCCAAGCTGCGGGCCGTAGTAACTGGTGGGAAATCGCAACGACACCCGCTTGCCGTCGCCGACCGGCAGGAGCAACCACGTCTCCTCGTTGACCCAGATGCCGTCGACCGAGGCGTCGATCGAAAACAGCAGCGACACCTGGTACGACCCGTCGATCTTGACGGGAAAGGACAGTTCGTCGATATCGAGGTAACCGTCGCGCGGCTGGTTGTGCAGGACCTGGCCCGCGCGCCGCCACTTGCCGCCGAGCACGTCGCGCTCGACGTCGATCAGCGGCATCAGGTCATACGTGCGGCCGGTCACGAAGTCCGGGGCCTCGTGAATCGCCTCGGCGTCACTGGTGATGTTCGCCGCCCCGCCGAACTCGGCCAGCTCGGCTTCGACCGTGTCGAGATGGTTCTGCAACTGCACGGCGGCGAGCGTGCCGGCCTGGGCGGCCTTGACCGCGTGAACCAGCGCGTC
>CAYYPN010000010.1:1641-23361 GCA_964473545.1 uncultured Planctomycetaceae bacterium | reverse complement strand
CGCTCCTCCGCCCCCACCCCCGCCCCCGGAAGTGTCCCGGGAAACGACGCCGCCAGGCCTCGGGCCCAGCAGGGCCCACCCGGTCCGGACGGGCGAATCCCGGGGTTGAATTACTTCTGTCTGGAGACGTTGCCGATCGAGCACCGGGCCGAGGGCCGGCGGGCCGTGGCCTTTCTTGAGCGGAACGGGGTTGACGCGACGCTGGTTCCGGTTAATAATTCCCGGCTTCAACTGACGGCGTTGCGGGGCTTTGAAAAGCCCTTCGCGCCCGAAGCGGAGGATTATCGCAGCCTGCTCCAGGCCCTCGGCCGCGTGTGGAAGGCCGAGCACCAGGGCTGGCGAAACTGGCACGACGTCTACCCCGTCAAGTGCGTCAGCGCCGGCGGGACCGACCGCAACGGCTGAAAGCGAAGTAAGACCATGAGCATTGACCAGAGCCTCAAAGTCGCCGGCAACCTGGTGCAGCACCGCAACGTGCTGACCCGGGCCGAACGCATCACGCGCCTCAAGAAAGCCAATCGCTTTGACCCGGCCAGCAACGATCCGGTCGGCCTGCCCAAGGTGACCAACAAGAAGGTCGTCACCGGCAAGAAGAAGAAGAAGGGCCCCGAGGAAGAAGAGAAGTAACCCGGGGGATGCAAACGATCATTCAAACGGCGCAACCATTCGCGCCGTTTTCTTTGCGCCGGTCGTACATTTGGCGCGTTTGGCGAGTCCGTGGATGCAACGTAAACTCGTCGGCATGTTCGACGTTCAATCCCTCATCGCCGACCGCGCCCACGCCATCGACGCCAGCGGCATCCGCAAGGTGTTCGATCTGGCCGCCAACATCGACAACCCGATCAACCTCTCGATCGGTCAGCCCGACTTCAACGTCCCCGAACCCATCCGCCGGGCGGCGATCGATGCGATCAACGCCGGGGCCAACAAGTACACGCAGACCCAGGGCATCGCCGAACTGCGACAGACCGTGCTCGATCGCTTCCGCGCCGACTTCGCGCAGGACGGTCGTTGGGATGCGCCCGGTTCGCTCATCACGTCCGGCGTCAGCGGCGGGCTGGTCCTGGCCCTGCTCGCCTGCATCGGGCCCGGCGACGAAGTGCTCGTGCCCGACCCCTATTTCGTGATGTACAAGCACCTGGTCACGCTCGCCGGGGGCAAGTGCGTGTTCGTCGACACGTATCCCGACTTCGAGATGACCGCCGAGCGCGTCGAGCCGCTCATCACCGACCGCACCAAGTTGCTCCTGCTGGCCAGCCCGTCCAACCCGACCGGCGTCGTCACCCCCGGAAGCACCATGCGAGCGTTGTCCGAGCTATGCGAACAGCGTGGCATCCTGCTGGTCAGCGACGAGATCTACGACGAATTCTGCTACGAGAAGATCGACACGCCCCGCGGCCCCCGGGCGCCTTCCCCGGCCGCCTTTGGCGACAACATGCTCGTGCTTCGGGGCTACAGCAAGTCCTACGCCATGACCGGCTGGCGACTCGGCTACGCCGTCGGCCCCACGCCCATCATCGAACAGATGGCCAAACTCCAGCAGTACACCTTCGTCTGCGCCCCCTCGATGGTGCAGCACGCCGGCATCGTCGCCCTCGACGTCGACATGACCGAACAGATCGAAGCCTACCGCCACAAACGCGACAGGGTCGTGGACACACTCAGCGACACGTTCGACCTGACCACACCCGGCGGCGCGTTCTATGCCTTCCCCAAGGTTCCGACCGACGAAACGGCCACGCGCTTCGTCGAGCGCGCCATCGAACACGAATTGCTCATCATCCCCGGCAGCGTCTTCAGCGAACGCGACACCCACTTCCGCATCAGCTACGCCTGCGACAACGCTACCCTCGAACGTGGCCTGACGATCCTCAACGAGTTGGCGTAATCGTTTGCCACAGCCGAGCCGCTATGCGGCTCTGGCCAGGGACTTGGGCGGGATTACGCGTTGACCGAAGGCGACGCCGCCGCGCCGTCGGGTTCGGTCGTGATCCCCAGCAATCCCTTCACGTCTTCCAGGATCAGGTACAGGCACGGCACGAGCAGGAGGATGATCGTGGTGGCGAAGACGATGCCGAAGCCGAGGCTGATCGCCATGGGGATGATGTACTGCGCCTGCAGCGAGGTTTCGAAGATGATCGGGCTGGTCGCTGCGTGACACCGGCATCAATCGGCCCGACCGCCTGGATCGGCTGATCCTCGTGCTCGCCCTGGCCTACCTGCTGCTGATGGGGGTGGGCCTGATCGCCTCGGATCGGTACGACCCCAGCCACTGGTCGAGCAACCGACGGACCGACTCGGCCAGCCTGTTCACCATCGGCCAATGGATGATCGACCAGATCGGCCTACGCCGCCTCATCCCCGCCGTCCAACGCCAACTTGCCCACCAAGTGCCAAACTGGGGATAGGTCAGGTGCATGTTTTACTTGACAGTGTTCTCAGCGTGGGATATCTTTGCAAAAGATCATAACGTTTTCCTTAGTGGACTTAACACCGCCGACCCCCCGGTGAAAGTCGAACTTGGAGGTGGCTTTTCATCATGGTGGCCAAACTCGCAGACATCGCCGCCCACGCCGGGCTGGGCGTTCCCACGGTGAGCCAGATCCTCAATGGCACGCCGGGACGCTCGTATCGGGCCGATACCCGCCAGCGTGTACTCGAGACCGCCCACAAACTGGGCTATCGAGCCAACAGTTCCGCCCGCGCCATGCGGGCCGGCCGCTTTTCCGCCATCGCCGTGGCCTCCAGCCGCCAGGGCGGCGGGCGCAGTTGGGCCTCCCCTCGGATGCTCACCGAGATCGAAGCGGCGCTGCATCGGCACGATCTGCACCTGATTCTCTCGACTCTCGATGACCGCACCCTTACCACCGAACGCTCAGTTCCCAAGGTGCTGCGGGAGTTGATGGCCGACGGCATGCTGTTGAACTACACCAAGCAGATCCCGGCCCAACTCAGCGACTTGATCGAAACGCACAACCTGCCGGTGATCTGGCTGAATACCATCCGCGATCACGACTGCGTCTACGTCGACAACCACGGCGGGTTCGAGCAGATCACCCGGCGACTGATCGAGATGGGGCACCGCCGCATCGCCTATTGCGGGGCCAGGCCGACCCCCCAAACAGATCACCTTCACTACAGCCAGCGCGACCGCTACCTCGGCTACGCCGAGGCGATGGAACAGGCGGGCCTGACGCCGCGCCTGATTCGTGATCCGGCCGAGGATGCGGGGGCGGCGCTCCAAGCGGACCTGACCGACGACTCCAGGCCCACCGCGCTGGTCTGTTACAACATCGATCACGCCAACGCCGTCTTGTATTTCGCCGCATGGGCTGGTCTGCGCGTCCCCGACGACTTGTCCATCATCACAATGTCCGTGGAAGGCGAATCGAACGCCCTCGTGCCGCTGACCCGCTTGCAGGTTCACGAAGCGGAGCGGGCCCGCGCCGCCGTCGAAGCACTCAGGCAGAAAATCCAAACCCCTTCCAAGCGGCTGCCACCGGCGGTATTGACACCCCAGCTATTAGACGAATCCGCCTCGGTCAAGGTGGTCGAATAACACTCGCTCTCTTTGAAAGGAGAAAGGAAATGATCCGCTCGTACACATGGCTCATCGCAGCAACCGTATTGCTTCCCACCGCTTTGGCGTTTCAGACAACCGCCTCAGCCGACCTGATCGCCCACGAGGACTTCGAATCTTACAGCGCCGGTGCATTGAATGGTAACGGTGCCGCAGGCGACGGTTGGACCGGCGGTTGGACGACGACATTCGGCGCCAACAACTACCAGGTGATTTCTGGCGGGTTGAACTACAGCAACGGCGACATTCAAGTCGATGGGGGTGATCGCGCCGTCCAGGTCGCCAACAACGCGGCCTCGAATCGCCCGTTTGAAGCAACTTCTGCCGATTCGATTTATTTTTCGATGTTGTTTTCCTATCCGCAAGACAATGACGCAGTTCCCGGATCCAATGACCTGGTTGGGTTGCATCTGACCGATGATGCGGATCCCCAGGATAATTACGCCACCATGGGCAAAATGCCGAACACGGATAATTTTGCGATCCGACTCGACGATGGCGGTTTTGACACCCAGGCCTCTGACACGACGGTCACCAGGGGCGAGACTTATTTTCTGATCGGTCGACTGTCTTTCGACGGCACAAGCACGTCCGACAAATACGATCTGTTGGAAATGTGGGTCAACCCCACGTCCACAACGCTCGGTACCGCGGACGCAGTGCTCGACAATAACATGGGCATTGATGGAGGCATCGATAGCCTGATCCTGCGTGCGGCGAACGGTCCGGCGGGAGATTATGTGATGGATGAACTGCGGGTCGGTACCGACGTCGGATCCGTGATTCCCGAACCGGCTTCGATGACATTGCTCGGCATCGGCGGTTTGCTGGCCATCTGGTCTCGACGACGCAGGTAAACACGGAACCTCAGACGAACGCAAACCCAAGGATGCCGCGTCTCTATGAGTGTCACCCTCGCTGTTAATCATGTGGGTTTCCCGTGCCGTCAGGAAAAACTCGCCGCCACCAGAAACCCGTCCCCCGCGACATTCACCGTCGTTGATGTCGCGGGGGGCGGTGTTTACCGACGAGATAAGGCGAGTCCATTACGATTGGGGGGAATACGGCCTCTGCGACTTCACAGCACTGGTTCGGAAAGGCGGTTCATGATGCGTCCTGGTTCGCTCAGAGGTGCGTTCACGCTGGTTGAACTGCTGGTGGTCGTGGCGATCATCTCGATATTGATCTCGCTGTTGCTGCCGGCACTAAACAAAGCCCGGGAGGCGGCGATCCTGGTCGAGTGCATGAGTCGCCAAAAGCAGATCGCCGTCGCGTTCGCCGCTTATGGTTTCGATTACCGCGGTGTCATTCCCGGACCTTGGTCGCGCTTCTATCTCGGTCGCAAGAACTATTCCTGGGACGCCTTCTACCGTGATGGCGGGTACATGCCCGACGACGATGACAACTATCGATGCCCGAAGATGAGCGGGGGCGTGTACGGCATGAATCAGTACACCCACCCCGACGAACTGGACTACTATCAACGGGTTGTTTTCGCGTCCAGCGGCAAGGCTCAAGACGGCAGCATCGTGCTGTACCGTCGATCGCAGATTCCCCGCCCCAGCGATTTCCTCCTACTGACCGACACTTCCGCCGGTGACGGAAAGCCGGGGCACGCCGATATCGACATTGGCATGCGTCAGTTCTACTGGTGGCGCACCTGGTCGGGCGGGGCGCAGACACCACAGGCGATCTGGTTGGCGCATCCGGTCTCAACCATCGGGCGGGGCGGCGGCATGTTTGCCGATGGCCACGCCGAGTCCGTCGATCCCGATCGTCTGTGGCACCTGTCCAACGACCACAGGGGCGATACGATCCCCGCCTACAAGAACTGGCAAGGACAAGTCGAAATCTGGTGATCGAAGCATCCGAGCTGCTCGGCAATCTCCCCGCCGACCCATCGCTGACACCTGCGCGGATTTCCACGCATCTCATATGCCTTTCACCTGAACCTCCTGCGTGATCGAGAGGCTCAAGGCCGAAGCAGAAGAGGTGATTGAGGCACTCACGTTTGAGCGTCCCGATCCAGTACTCGGCGTCGGCGACGCCGTCGAGATCAGGCCAGAGGTCCGACGCTTCACGGCGCACGACCGCCCGCGCCGCCCGCAACCTCTCCCATGCGCTGGTGAGCGTGAAGTTGTCATCCAGCGCCCGGTCGACCTGGCGGTTGAGGGCGGCATCGTCGAAGGCGGTCCACCATTGTGACCGCAGCGTCGCCTCACCTTCGCCGGAGAAGGGCGGCGCCGATTGCAGCGGCAGCTCACCCCGTTTTTCCGGGTTGGCACAACCGCCCACCGCGATCAGCCCGACAAGCAAGCCGATCAGTCGAAGGATCAGGTATTGGGATGGGTTTGAGGCGACCCGACGCATTCAAGGCACGTTAGGCGTGCTCATCTTGCGGGGTTTGATGACGCCCGGTTTGCGTCGTTATATCCCCAGGATCGCCATGGCCACGGTGAAGTAGATCACCAGCCCGGCGACGTCGACGATCGTGGCGACGAAGGGTGTCGAACACGTCGCCGGATCAAGGCCGATCGCTTCGAGTCCGACCGGCAGCATGGACCCGACGACGATGCCGGTCATGACCACGCCGACGACGGCGGTGCCGATGGCCAAGCCCATGTGCACGGCCTCGGGCCAGGTGGTCGGCTCGGTACCGGGCAAGTAGTGTGCCACCAGCGTCCCCACGATCAACCCCAGCACGCCGAGTAACGATCCGAGCGCCAACCCGCTGGCCAGTTCACGCCGCAACACCGTGCGCCAATCCCCTCGCTTGAGTTCGCCGGTCGCCAGCGAGCGGATAATGAGCGTGGCGGCCTGCGATCCGCTGTTGCCGCCGGAAGCGATGATCAGCGGCACGAACAGGGCGAGGATGGCGTGGCGGGCGATCTGATCCTGAAACACGTCCATCGCCGCGATCGTCAGCAACCCGCCCACGAACAGGATCATCAACCAGACCCCGCGCTTGCGGACGAGCGTTATGAGCGTCGTGCTGGCATAGGGTTCGTCCAGCGCTTCCATGCCGCCGAGCTTGTGCATGTCCTCGGTGACTTCCTCGCTGGCCACGTCGGCCACATCGTCAAAGGTCACGATACCGACCAGCACGCCTCCGCCATCAACCACCGGCAGCACGGGCAGGTCGTAGCGCTCCATCACCCGCACCGCCTCCTCGCGGTCCTCCCCGGCGTCGAGGTAGACGACGTTGCCCTCGCCCAGCGCTTCGCATGGCGTTTGCGGCTCGGCGGTGACCAGATGTCGCAGGCGGACGAAATTCAGCAGCTTGCCCGCGTCGTCGATCATGTACAGCGTGTGCAACGTCTCGGCTTCGGCGCCGTGCTCGCGGATGTGCTTGAGCGCTTCGTCCGCGGTCCAGTGCGGCCGCAGGGTCAGGTAATCCGGCGTGGCCAGGCGGCCGACGCTTTCGGCTGGATACTCCAAGGCCCGTTCGGTGTGTTCGCGTTCGTCCGGCTTGAGCAGCGCGATGAGGCTCGCGGCCAACGCATCGGGCGCATCTTCGAGGAACTCCACCCGATCATCCGGGTCCATCTCGTTGAAGATCGCGGCTACGTGTTCATCGTTGAGCGTATCAACGAGCCGTTCCTGCTGGTCGTGTTCGAGGTAGGCGAACACATCCGCCGCCCGTTCGCGAGGCAGCAACCGCAACGCCAGGCCGTCGCTCGGCGGATCGAGCCCGACGATGACGTCAGCGATCTCGGGGTCGCGCAGCTCGCTCAGCGCGGCGCGGGCCTGGCCCATCTTCCGCGCCGACAGCAGTTGACCGATCTCCGGGATCAGCAGTTCGGCCACCATGTCTTCATGCTTGGACGCCGACATCACCGGTCATGATACCGCATGGTCCGGGGGCAAGGCGCATGACAAAGCGGGCGCGACTCGGGAGTGGAGCCGCGCCCGGCGGAGACGGTGCGTCAAGGTGAGGTTGCGGCGTCGTTCACTCGCCGCGCGGTGCCTGCTTCTTCCAGCGCGGCAGGAGCATCAATCCCCCGATGCCGATCATGGCGATGGTCGCCGGCTCGGGGATGTTGGTGGACTGGAACTGCATGGACCCGACGGCGCCGCTGCCCTTGAGGACCATGCGGATCTCGTCGAACGTGTTCAGGCCGAAGTCGACGGTCTGCATGCTGTTGTTGCCCAGGCCGGCGATGCTGTAGTCGTTCTGGAAGACGCCGGCGTTGTAGAGCTCGATGCGTCCGCCGGATTCTTCGATGTCGACGAAGCTCGCGCTGCCGGACGTGTTCTGGATCCGGTCGAACATGAAGCGGATCGTGCCGCCGGCTGCTTCGTCGTCGGGATCGTCGACGAACCCGTCGTTGTTCCAGTCCCACACGTCCTCGGCGATGATCAGGAGCATGCCGAGCGCTGTGTTGTTGCCGGGCCCGCTGCCGGGGGTGGCCAGGTCCGGGTCGCCGCCGGTCGGATTGGCCGAGTCGAAGGCGATCACCTGATCCGGATGCCAGTGGCGATTGTTGTCGGCGCTGATGGTGATGCCCCACGCGGCGAACTCGTCGTCGATGACCTGGCCGGCCTGGATGCCGACGTCGTTGGCGTCGTATTCGAAGCCCAGCTCGATCGGGTCGCCGTAGGTCGTGGCGGCGGTGAAGACGGCGATGGCAAGTGCCCAGATAACGTGTCGTGCCTGAATCATGGCAGTTCCCCTGACCTTGGTTGTGGACTGACCCTGTGGCCGATTTTGGCGACCTGGTACGAAGCAACGGATATAAGCGGCCCGGACGCAAGCCGACCTTGGAATTTTCTCCTCGCCTCCGCCGCTGGCGATGGACCCGCGCCATCCATAAACTGAGCACCATGACCATCGACGCACGACCGATTTGTAAGCTCGCCCTCGCCGACGGCACCGTCTTCACCGGCCAGGCCTTCGGCCACACCGGTTCGCCCGACCCCATCGGCGGCGAAGTGGTGTTCAACACCAGCCTCACCGGATACCAGGAAATCCTCACCGACCCGTCCTACAACGGCCAGATCGTCACCATGACGTATCCGCTGATCGGGAACTACGGCGTCAACCTGGAAGACCTGGAGTCGACCCGCGTGCAGGTGGCCGGCTTTGTCGTGCGCGAGCTGGCCCGCCTGCCCCATAACCATCGCTCCACCATCCGACTGGAGGACTGGCTGGACGAGCAGGGCGTGCTGGGCATCGAAGGCATCGACACCCGCGCCCTGACCCGCCGGCTCCGCATCGACGGGACGATGAACGGCGTGATCAGTTGCAGCGAACTCGATGACGCCAAACTCGTCGCCGCCGCTCGCAGCGTGCCGGACATGTCCGGGCAGAACCTGGCTCGCGTGGTCAGCCCGACCGATCGCAGCGACTGGACCGACGACCTGGGCGCGTGGATTCCGATCCAGGGCGTGCCGCCCAAGGGCGACAAGCGGTTCCGCGTGGTCGCCATCGACTGCGGAGCCAAGCACAACATTCTCCGCAACCTCGTCGATCGCGGCTGCGAAGTCGTCGTCGTGCCTCACGACACCAGCGCCAAGGACATGCTCGCGCTCAACCCCGACGGCATCTTCGTCTCCAACGGCCCCGGCGATCCCGATCCGGTCACGCCGACCATCGACGCCCTGCGTGAGGTCGACGGTCAAGTCCCGACGTTCGGCATCTGCCTCGGGCACCAGTTGCTCGGCCTGGCCATGGGCGCCAGGCGATTCAAGCTCAAGTTCGGCCACCGCGGCGGCAACCAGCCGGTCCAGAACCTCGCCACCAAGAAGGTCGAAATCACCAGCCAGAACCACGGCTTCGGCATCGACATCGATTCCCTTCGCCAGGTCGGCGGCGAACCGACCCACATCAACCTCAACGACGGCACCCTCGAAGGCTTCCGCCACCCCGGGAAACCGATCTTCGCCGTGCAGTATCACCCCGAGGCCAGTCCGGGCCCGCACGACGCCGGCTACCTGTTCGACTGCTTCGTCGAGATGATGAAGACCGGCCAGAGCCCGACCCCGCAGCAGATGGACGACGCCCAGAAAGTCCGCGGCAAAGTCGGCGCAAATTGAATGACTAACCGGTTGATGGATTAACCGACAAGCCCGGTCATGACCCGAAGGGCCTTGGCCGCGCTTCAGTTGCATACCTGACGATTCCCCATGTCAGGTTGATGGGGGGGTGGGGCCGCGTTCCTCGCGTAACGCGAGCTATCACATAAACTTGTGTCTTGTCGGCACCGTGTCAGGTTCATGTCAGGCCTGACATAGCCCAAATTTTTTTGAGGTCTGTAAAATACAGCCAACACAGCAGCTACCCATCGTGCACGCGTAAACCCTGCCTCCAATCTGATGTTCACCATGACACCATCGGACTCGATTGACTGGAACCAGCGTTTTGTCCTCGACCCCGGCCCGATCACGCATGCCTGGCAGGGGGTCCCCGCGGGGATCGAGCATCTGCGGGACATCGTGTTCAAGAAAGTCGGCGGCCGCGGGTTGCGGGTGGATGTGTTTCGGCCGGATGCCTTGCAGCCGGTGGCCAGGCGCCCGGTGATCGTGTGGGTGCCCGGCGGCGGGCTGCGGAGCATCGGGCGGCACGGTTGTCAACAGCATGTCGCCTGGATCACCGCCGAGGGTTATGCCGTGGTCAACGTCGAGTACCGCACGACCAACGAAGGCCACGCCCTGCCCACGATGATCGAAGACGTCAAGGCGGCGGTGCGCTGGGTCCGGGCTCATGCCGAGGAATACCGGTTCGATCCGAATCGCATCGGCGCGATGGGCGCGTCGGCCGGGGGCCACCTCGTTGCGCTGACCGCCACAACCCCGGGGCTTGACGCCATCGAACAGCAACCGCCTCACCTGGATCAGTCCAGCGCCGTCCATGCGGCCTGTTCGGTGTTCGGGCCGAGCGACCTGCGGCCATACGACCGGTCGCACCCGGCGTGGGCGCGCGGTTCGGTGGAGCAGCGCCAGCGGATGGCCGGTTTGTGCAGCCCGATCGAGCACGTCTCATCCGCCGCGCCGCCGCACCTGCTGGTCCATGGCGACAACGACGCAATCGTGCCATTGGAACACAGCACGAAGTATCAGGTGGCCCTGCAAGCGGCGGGCGTCGAATGCACTTTGGCGGAGTTGCCGGGCGTGGGCCACGACGGCCTGACCGTGTTCGGCTCGACACCCGTCAAGCAGATGATCCGTGCTTTCTTCGCGCGACATCTCAAGCCGTAGGTTGCCGCGGATGAATCACTCGGTCGGCTCGGCGACCGTCAGTGCGGCATCGATCGGGCGAGCCGGGGCGATGAGTTGGATCGTATCCACGCTGCCGTTGAAGACACGGGCTTCGTAGCGCTCGCCGCGTTTCCACGCGGTGATCGAAGGCCAGACCTTCGGCAGGGCATCGATGTGCTTCATGTGGCCGTCGTCGAGGATGACCACGACGCGGCAGCGTTGACGATCGCGCGCGATTTCATTTTGAAGCTGATCGCGCGTGGCGACCAGTTCGTCAAGGGTCTGTTGCTGGTTGCTGGCGTCCTGGAACGCGTGGTGGACTTCCTGCTGATTATTCGGGCGGCTCATCCAGTTGGCGCGCTTGGCGTAGACGTTGCGGGCGTGCAGTGCTTCGAACCGCTCACGCCGCGCCTGGGCCTCGGCTTGCGCCTCGTCGATCTGCTCGTTGAGTTTGCCCAGCTCGACTTCACGCTCGGACGTGTCGATCGTCTGCACGCGGTGCACGGTGAAGCGAACCCGCCGGCCGACGCCGTCGTGTTGATTCGGCGCGGCCGCGGCGGGCTGGGGTTGCGCTTGGCGTGCCGCCGGCGCTTCATTCGCCGGTTGACGCGCGGCCAGTTCCTGCTTGAGCTGATCGCGTTCGAGCGTGACCCGGGCCAGTTGCACGCGCAGGGTCTGCAACTCCTGGCGCATGGCCTGAAGTTCGGCCCGCAGCGCCGCCGTCGCATCGTCTTCCGCATGCGCAACGCCGAAGCAGGCGATCAGTACAAAGCCAGGAATGACGAACCACCGGATCCCGGGATGCAGGCGAATCATGATCGACCCCCTTCAGTCGGACGTGCAGCACGCCAGCATACCTTCAAAGGCGAGGCCGATGCACGGAGAAAATCACGAACGCCTGCGTTTCAACCACGCGTCGAGCTTGTCGCGTGTTAAGCAGTTGATGACCTGCTCCTTCGTCACCCATGCCCGGCGGGCGGTGAGCAGGCCGTAGCGCAGCAGGTCCAGGTCGCCGGGTTTGTGGGCGTCGGTGTTGATCGCGAGCATGACCCCGGCGTCGATCGCGGCCCGTGCGTGGGTGTCGCGCAGGTCCAGCCGCCAGGGGTTGGCGTTGATTTCGAAGGCCGTGCCCGCCTCGGCCGCGGCCTTGAACAGCGCCGCCATGTCCGGGCTCAACCCCTCGCGGCGATTGATCAGCCGGCCGGTGGCGTGGCCGATGATGTGAACGAGCGGGTGCTCGACCGCCTTGCGAAGTCGCGCGGTGGCCTTCCGGGGGTCCTGGCCGAGCGCCGTGTGGGGACTGGCCACGACGATGTCCAGCTCGCGCAGCAGCGAATTGGGGTAGTCGAGTGTGCCGTCGGCGAGGATGTCGACCTCGCTGCCGGCGAGGATGCGGATGTCCTTGACCTTCGCGTCCGCCTCGCGGATCGCCTCGATGTGTTTTTCCAGTCGCTCGGCGCTCAGGCCGTTTGCCTGCATCTGGCTGACCGAGTGATCGGTGACGGCGATGGTGTGATAGCCATGCTCGCGGGCCACCGCGGCAAGCTCCTCGATGCGCATGTGACCGTCGGAGGCCCTGGTGTGGGCGTGCAGTTCGCACTGAATGTCATCGAGGGTGATGAGCGTGGGCAGGTCGTTATTCTCCGCGGCATCGATCTCCCCGCGCATCTCGCGGAGTTCCGGCGGGACGTAAGCCAGGCCGAGCTTTTTGTAGATGTCGGGTTCTTCCGTGGCGGCGACGGGATTGGCGTCTTTCTTGTCTTGCTCGTTTCTGTTCCACAGGCCGTACTCGTTGAGCGACAGGTCGTGCTTGAGGCTGCGTTCGCGCAGGGCGACGTTGTGTTGCTTGCTGCCGGTGAAGTAAGCCAGGGCCGCGCCGTAGCGATCGGGGCGGACGAGGCGCAGGTCGACCTGCAGGCCGGACTCGAGTCGGACCGACGACTTGGTTTCGCCGGAGCTGATGACATCCTTGACGGCTTCCAGCCCGCGGAAATGTTCCGCGATACTGGGGGCCTCCTTCCGGGGGCAGGCGACGAGGATGTCGATGTCGCCGATGGCGTAGTCGCAGCGTTCGACCGGCTTGAGCTTGCGCATCTCGTTGACGAAGTAGACCGCCACGGGCAGCGCCTGGCCGATCCGCACGCGTTGGCCGGCCGACTCGGCGAAGGCGAGGCTCTTGCGGATGTTTTCGACGGTCTTGGCGCCCATGCGGGGCAGCTTCTCGATTTCGCCGGTGCCCAGCTTGTCCTTGAGCTGGTCGAGGGACTCGATGCCGCCTTGTTTCCATAGGGTGGCGACGCTCTTGGGCCCGAGGCCGGGGATGTCGAGCATCTTGAGCACGCCGTCGGGCACGTCGGCGATGAGCTGGTCGTACTCGTCGATGTTGCCGGAGTCGAGGTACTCGATGATGCGTTCGGCCAGTCCTTTGCCGATGCCGTCGAGGTCGGCGAAGGTGCTGACGGTGCGCGGCATGTCTTTGACATCGGGGGGCAGGTCACGCAGCGCGCGGGCCCCGCGTTGCAGGGCGTTGACGCGGAAACGATTGCCGCCGTTCAGTTCGATCACGTCGGCCATGCGATCGAACATGTCGGCCAGTTGTCGATTCGTGGACATGGCGCAAGGATACCCGGGCCATGCGGATCGAACCAACGCGGGGGGCGAGGGCGGAGCGATCGTGTGGGGCGGTGGTTCAGCGTTTGCGTGAGGCGATGAGGATGCCGCCGAGTTTGAACATGCTCAAGCGGCGGACTCGGCGGCCGCCTCGTCCTGTAACCGGGTCAAACCCGCCGCCACGACGGTCATCAACTCCTGTTCGTCGGCCTCGCGGAGCCACTGGCGTATGGCGTCGGGCATCGCGGCTTTCCGCCAGCGCCCGAACGCCGGCATCGCCGCCAGCCATCGCAACGCCACCAGATCGGCTTGTCGGTTGCATTGCCGCGGTGAACTGTCGGGCATCGTCGGTCTCCGGATCGTGGCCTCGGCCGGACAAGTGATATCGCATATGGGCCCGGCGGTGTGAAATCGATTGCGGGGATTGTTTGGTTTCATCGACCGGGTGTGCGGGATGTGGAGGATGGGTAAGAAGAACCCGGGCCGCCGCAGCGCTCCGGCCCGGCGTGGGGGTCACATCACGTCGCCCAGGCCCAGGGCTTCGCCGTATTGCTTGAGCATCCGTCCCCGGAACAGGATGTGGGAGTCATGCGACAACACGGGGTCGGCCTCGATGATCGCGCGGGCGTCGCGCCGGGCCAGTTGCAGCAGTTCCATGTCGTCGGGAATCTTCGCGACCTTCAAGGGCGGCAGGCCCGACTGGCGCGTGCCGATCAGCTCGCCCATGCCGCGGATTTCCAGGTCGGCCTCGGCGATCTTGAACCCGTCGGTGGTCCTGGCGATGGCGGTCATGCGCCCGGCGGCGTCTTCGGTGGTGGGGTCGGCGATGAAGGTGCACAGCGACCGCTTGTTGCCGCGCCCGATGCGCCCGCGAAGCTGGTGCAACTGGGCCAACCCGAAACGCTCGGCGTGCTCGACGATCATCAGCGAAGCGTTGGATACGTCGACGCCGACTTCAATGACGGTCGTGGCCACGAGCACGTCGATGACGCCCCGGCGAAAGCGATACATGATCGCCTCGCGCGTCGCACGGTCGAGTTGGCCATGCACCGCGGCCAGTCGTTTGTCGGCGAACCACGTCGCCTGCAATTCGCGGGCATGGGTGCGCACGGCCTTGAGGTTCGCCTCGCCTTCATCAATGGCGGGCACAACGATGTACAACTGCTCACCCGCCGCGACACGTCGGGCCATGTATTCGTACACCGTGTCGGTTTTGTCCGGCCCGACGACGCGCGTGTCGATCGGTTGTCGCCCCGGCGGCAGCGAATCGATCGTGCTGACATCCATGTCGCCGAACAGGGAGAGGCTGAGCGTGCGGGGGATGGGCGTGGCGGTCATGACCAGCGTGTGCGGCACGGTCGTGCCGTCGGCGCTCTTGGAACGAATCGCCGCCCGCTGCACCACGCCGAAACGATGCTGCTCGTCGATCACCACCACCGCCAGGTCGTTGAACACCACCGACTCGGTCAACAGCGCGTGGGTGCCGATGGCGATGTCGACTTCACCCTGTTCGATGGCGTTGAGCGCAGCCTGCCTTTCGCGCGGGTCCAGCGATCCGGTCAGCAATGCCAGGCGAACGTTGGTCCCCTCGAGCATGGCCGAGATCGACTGGTAATGCTGCTCGGCGAGCAGTTCGGTCGGGGCCATGAGCGCCGCCTGCCGCCGATCGGCGGTGGCCATGAGCATGGCATACAACGCCACGACGGTCTTGCCGCTGCCGACGTCTCCCTGCAGCAGGCGGTTGGCCGGCTCGGTGCGCTGCAGGTCCGCGGCGATCTGCTTGACCACGTGGTCCTGGGCGTCGGTCAACGTGAAGGGGAATCGCCTGCGAATCTCGGCGTCGATCGCGTCGCTGTGGTTCAGGGCCGGGGCCTTGAGTTGCGTGCGGGTGTGGTGACGCTTGGCGGCCAGGCCGGTCTGCAACATCAGCAACTCGTCGTACGCCAGCCGCCGCCGCGCCGTTTTGGGCTCGTCCTCATCGGTCGGGGCGTGGATCATGCGGTAAGCCTCGGCCAGACCGGGCAGGCCGCGCTCGTTGCGAAATGCTTCGTCCAGATGATCCTCGATCTGCGGCAGGGCGATCGGCAGCACGTCGGCGACCAGGCGATGAATCTGGTCGCTGGTCAGACCTTCGGTGGCCGGGTACACCGGGTGGTAGCCTTCGTCGGCCACGCCGTCGGCGCTGCCGGCGTCGGGGTCGATGGTTCGCCACTTGGGATTCACCATCTGCCTGTTGTTCAGATAGGTGTCGACCTTGCCGGTGAGGGCGACGTCCATGCCGGCGATGAGTTTGTCGATGAGGTAGCGGGCGTTGAACCAGATGACGTCGAGCTGACCGGTGTCGTCCTCGATGACCGCGTGGAAGCGACCCTGGGCGCGCCGGCCGAACTTACGCTGGCCCGGAATCCAGCGGCATTCGGCGACCTGACCGGTGGCGCTGGCGATCGACCCGACCGGCAACTCGGCGATCGGCGTGCGACCGGCATGATATTCATACCGATGCGGTAGATGCTTGATCAGGTCCGCCACCGTCGCGATGCCCAGGCGTTGCAGTAATCCAGCCAGATGCGACGACACCGAAGCCAGTTCGGTCACCGGTGAGGCGAGGGCGATGGTGGGCGGTGAGTCGCCGGACATGCGGGCGATGATATCCCCAAGCCGGTCCTGAGCGAAGCGAAGGGCCGGGGTAGACCGCCTATCGCTGCTGCCAATCCTCCGGCAGGCGAACGATCAGCTTGTGCAGGCCCTGGGTCTGTTGCAGGTCGCCGAGCACCAGGGTGCGCGACTTGTCCGGCTCGAGGAAGCTGCCGACGGGGAACGGCTCGCCGTGCTCGTTGATGAACCGCACCAGCTCGATCGGGTCGCCCCGGCCGATGGGGATCGTATCCAGGTCCGCGCCCCATTGCTTGTCCAGCCAGAGCGTCACGTCGTGGTAGGGCGCGGCGGTGCGGTTGTCGATGACGATGTGTTTGCGGTCGACGCGGATGAGCTCCACGTTGAGCGACCCGCCGACGATCATGTCGGCCGGATAGTAACGGGGTTGGATGGTTTGGGTGGGGGCTTCGCCGCTGGGATTGATGCTGACCCACAGGTGCTTGACGCCCTCGCAACCGCCGGCGGCAAGGGCGGCGACGACGAGCAGGCCGATCCATCGGAATTGTCCGTGCACGCGGGCCGGCGCCGGTGTGCATCCGCCATGGTCGCTGTGAATCATGAGACATATCATGCACATCATGCCGCCGATCAGCAACACCCCCGCCCCCGGAAGTTTCAGCCCGCAGCACAACATGCCGGACATATCCATTCCGGGGGCGTTTGCCTGGGTTGCCAAGCGTCCGTACTTCCAGGCCGGGCTGGCCGGGTACTCGGATGCGGCGATGCGGCTGGTCGCGCGGCGGCATGGCGCGCCTTACTGCATCACCGAAGCGATGCTCGACATGTTCCTGGTCAACGGCGGCAAGGGCCTGCGGGCCGCCGAACTCGACCCGGCCGACCACCCGATCGCCGGGCAACTCATGGGCTCGCACGCCCACAGCATTGCCGCGGGGGCGAAGGTGCTTGTGGGCCTGGGTTACGACGTGATCGACATCAACCTCGCCTGCCCGGTGAAGAAGATCAAGAAGCGCTGTCGCGGGGGTCACCTGCTGAGCGTGCCGGATGAAGCGATCGGGATCATCAAGGCGGTGCGCGACGCGGTGGGGGGGGAGGTACCGTTGAGCGTGAAGCTGCGCCGGGCGTATGACGACACACCTGAGGCAATGGCCAACTTCGAGCAAATCCTCGAGGCGGTCATCGCGGAAGGCTACGCCGCCGCCACCATTCACGGCCGCACGGTGGATCAGAAATACGACGGCCCCAGCCGCTGGCCGGCGCTGAAAGCGATCGTCGACCGCTACGGCAACGAGGGGACGCTGCTGTTCGGGTCGGGCGACATCTTCTCACCCGCGGCGATCTTCGACATGATCCGCGAAACCGGCGTGAAGGCGGTGAGCGTGGCGAGAGGTTGCATCGGGGACCCGTGGATCTTCGAGCAGGCCGCGGCATTGATGCGGGACGAACCCTTGCGCGAGCCGACGTTGAGCCAACAGCGCGCCGTGCTGGCCGAGCACTTCGAGTTGTCGGTCCGATTGCACGGCGAACAGCAGGCCGGTCGCATGATGCGCAAGTTCGGGATCAAATTCAGCCGCCACCATCCTGTTCCGGGGGCGGTGAAGGAGGCGTTCATCCGGGTAAAGAACCTGGACGACTGGCGCGGCGTGCTGGATGCGTATTACGCCGGCGAACCCATCCCCATATAAAGCCGCCGATGGCGCGCTCTTCATAAAGCCGCCGATGGCATCGGCGGTCTTCATATAGGCATCGGCGGTCTTCATATAGCCGCCGATACCATCGGCGGCTTTATTGATCCTTGTTTTTGCCCAGCCCCAGAATCCACCAGATCAAACCGAAGGCCAGTCCCAGCACGACCAGGCCGGCGGCGACGATGATCAGCAAGCCGAGGATGCTCCAGGAAACCGCCATCATGGGACTCTTTTATCGTGATTGCAGAAGCTGTTCGAGCGTGGTGCCTTTGGCATCATCATGCCATTGGCTCTTGACGCGGTCAACCATCGCCCACGCGCTCTCGGCGCCGACGCTCGCCGACTCCGGCAGCAGGTTCTCGCCCACATCCAACACGCGCGCGGCGGTGATCTGGTCGGCCGGCTGGGCCAGGGTGTAGCCGACGGATTTATTGTCTTCGCCGCCGACCTTGTGAATCAGGCCCGCGTTTTCCAACGCGCCGCACATCCGCTGGATCGCCCGCGCCGGCAGGTCCATCATGTTCGCCAACTCATCCAGCGTGGCCGGCTTGCCCTCGTCGAAACGCCGGCCGATCTGCGCGATCAGCGGCAGCAGCCACGTCGAGTCGATCATCAATTCGCCGGCCTGCTTGTGCTGCAGGTGCTTGAAGCGCCGGCCTTTCATCGCCTGAATCGCGTAGCACAGTTCCAGCCCGAACAGCACGATCAGCCACGTGATCCACACCCACAACAGAAACAGCGGCAACAGCGCCAATGCGCCGTAGATGCTCGTCGTGCCGAGGTTGGCGATGAACAGCTTCAGCCCCTCGATGGCCAGCAACCATCCGGCGGCGGCGACGAACCCGCCGACGAGCGATCCCCGGATCGACACCCGCGTGTTCGGAAGCAGCAGGTACATCAGGCTGAACACCGCCCAGATCGCGATCAGGGGCGACAGCACGACCAGCGGCGCGACCGCCCAGTTCGCATCGGTCCTGATGAACTCGAGGATGCGGTTCTGTCCGTACAAACCGGCGAGCACGACCAGCGGGCCCAGCGTGAGCACGGTGTAATACAGCGGCAGGCGGAGGTACCACGGCCGACTCTTGGCCACGCCGTACACGATGTTGAAGCTCTTCTCGACCGTGGCCAGCAGCCCCGTCGCGCCCCAGATGAATAACAACACGCCCGCCACGCCGATGCCTTTGAAACTGACGTTGCGCAGGCGGTCGATGATCGATTCGATATTCTCGCGGATGTTGGCGCGGGCCTGGGCGAACTCGCGCTGCTGTTCCTGAAATTGCAGCATCTCGGCGTCGTCGGTCTCGGGTCGAGCCTCGACGGGCATGACGTTCGGATCGTTCGGGTCGTTGACGTCGAAGGTCGCTTCGGGCGCGGCGATGGGTTGGGTCAGCCATTCCACGCCCATGTCGATGAACTTCTGCTGGTCTTTTTCGCCGACGAACGTGCCCATCACCACGAGCATGACCACGATCGTGGGCAGCAGGCTGAACAACGTGTGGTAGGTCAGCGCCGCAGCCATCTGGCCGGCCCGGTCGTGGTGCAGCTCGTGTGTGCAGTGCCGGCCCAGGTCGACCCACCAGCGGAGCGTGCGCTGCGTGCGCGAAAGCTCCGTGGCCGGCTGCTGCAGCCAGCGACGTATCGGCTCGATGATGTGCTTTTCAATGCCCATCGGTTGTTACAAGTATCGGTCGAAGCGGCCCGGCAAGCCAGCCATCGCCTGCTCAAGGCTCGTCGATGCCGCCCTTGCTCCACGGATGACAACGTCCGATCCGTTTGACGCCCATCCACAACCCCCGCCACGGCCCGTGCTTGCCGACCGCGTCGATCATGTACTGGCTGCACGTCGGATGAAACCGGCAATGCCCGCCCATCAACGGCCCCAGCGTGCAGCGGTACGCCCACACCATGGCGATGATGACCGACCCGAAGGCGTCCCGAAGCCGCTTGCGGCTTAGCATCACGATCGTGCTCATGCGGCACCGCCCTTCTTCTGCCAGTGCCGATCCAGTCGTTGCGCCGCGTCGGTCAGCCATCGCTGGTAATCGTCGAGCGCGGCCGGTTCATGCGGTCGGGCGATGACGACCAGGTCGTATCCCGCGGGCAGATCATGCTGCAGCAGGCGGAACGATTCACGAATCAGCCGACGGATGCGGTTGCGCACCACGGCGTTGCCGACGCGGCGCGACACGGCCATGCCCAGCCGGCAATGATCCAGCCCGTTGGGTTTGGCGCCCACCCGCAAGGGACCGGCTTGTTTGACGGCCCGGGCGGCGCGGACGGCTTCGAACTGCGAGCCCTTGGTCAAGCGCAACGATCGCTCGTACCGGAAGTCGTCGGTCGCCTTGGCGCAGCATGCGTTCATTGCTTTTGCTGGTCGCGGGTTTCGAGCAGACGCGCATTGTAGGCGGCGATCAGGTCCACCCGCCGCAACACCGCCACGATCTTGTCCGGGGCGTCCGGCTCGCTCACCGGCAACTCCTCGAAGCGCGAACGGCTGAACCGCCCGATCGCCTCGCCCAGATCCGTCGTCGCCAGCAGCGGCCTGATCTCCTCGTCCGCCAGGTCCTGGGCCACGGCCAGCTCGCCCAGGTCCGAGTGATAAAGGAATTGCCGAATATCGTTGAGCGAGAACAAGCCGACGTATTCGCCGTCGTCATCGAGGACCGGGAACGAGCCTTGCCGCGTGTTGGTGATCATCTGCATGACCTCGCGCAGCGGCATCTCCAGGGGCACGGTGATGAACTGGCGGGCGCTGTCGATCAGCGCGTCGCGCACGGTCATGCCTTCGAGGATGTCGATGATGAAGTCGCCGCGGTGGGCCGGGCTTTCCATGCGGTTGGCCACCTGCCTGGCGTAGATCGTCCAGCGACGACTGACCACATAGGCCAGGGCGCACACCCACATCGACGGCAGCAGCAGCGTGTAGCTGCCGGTCAGTTCGCTGACCATGATGAGCGTGCTGACCGGGGTGTTGGCCGCGGCGGCGAAGAACCCGGCCATGCCGAGGATCGCGAACACGACCACGTCGTCGGTCTGCACGATGTCGGGCGTCCACTGGTGGAAAATCACGCCCACGACTGCGCCCAGCGACCCGCCGATGACCATGCTCGGCCCGAACACGCCGCCCGACCCGCCCGAGCCGATGGTCAGGCTGGTCGTGACGATCTTGCCCAGGCCCACGACCAGCAGCAGGGCGATGGGGATCATCGCGCCGTTTTCGGGGTTGAGCAGTTTCTGCAGGAAGCCGTACCCGTAGCTCATCACGCCGAGCGAGTCGCGTTGGTGTTCTGCGCCCAGGCCGGCGAAAAAGCCCAGGCCGCCGGCGCTGTAGTAGAGGGCCACGGCGATCGCGCCGGTCAGCATGGCGCCGATGGCGGGTTTGAGCATGCGCGGGATGCGCAATCGCTTGAACGCCGCCTCCGTCCCGTAAAACGTGCGGCAATACAGCAGTGACGCCGCCGCCATCGCCAACGCCAACGCCGCCAGCGGAATCAGCAGCTCCGGCTTGTCGAATCGCAGGCCCGGGGTCACGTCGAACAAGGGGCGGAAGGTGTCGAAGCCGAAACCCACGCCCATCATCAGGCCGAAAATGCAGTAAGCGACGGTCGTGGAGATGAACGCGGGGATCAGCGCCTCAGCTTCAAAGTCCGGGTCACGGTAAAGGACCTCGATGGCGAAGATCGCGCCGGCCAGGGGAGCGTGGAAGATCGCGCCGATGCCCGCGCCGATCCCGGCCGCGAGGAGCACGCGCCGTTCGGAGTCGCTCAGGTGCAGCCGCGTGGCCAGGTACGAGCCGAACCCCGCGCCGATCTGGGCGATGGGGCCCTCGCGGCCGCCCGACCCGCCGGTGCCGAGGGTGACGGCCGAGGCGAGAATTTTGACCAGCGGCACGCGGCCTCGGATGATGCCGCGGTGGTTGTGATACGAGTCGATGGCCGAATCGGTACCGTGGCCCTCGGCTTCGGGGGCGAAGGTGTACACGAGCCAGCCGCTGATCAGGCCGCCGATGGTGGGCACGAGGATGAGCAT
>CAYYPN010000010.1:0-1631 GCA_964473545.1 uncultured Planctomycetaceae bacterium | reverse complement strand
GACGGCACGAAGTTGCCGGCCTCGACGCCGAACAGGGTCTCAACCAGGTCGTGCTCGTGGGCCGGGCCGCCTTGCTCGTAACCCGCGGCCCACTCGAGGCCGACGTAAGCCACGCCCTGGCTGATGACGCTGAAAAGCACCGCCCCGCAACCGGCCACCACCCCCACCAGCGCCGCCAACGCCAGCCAGCGCCCGATGGACCGCAAGCGAGGTTGTTCGCTTTCGGCGCTGCCCAGAGCCATCCATGGTCGCGTCGGCATCGGACCCCTTAATGTAACGCATTGGCGAATCCGTGCATGATTGGCGATTTGGCATTCGGTTCGCCGGCTCGCTAACGTGATGATTCCCACACTGCGAAAGGCTCACCATGAAACTGCTCAAGGAACTGACTTTGACCCCCGGCGTGCCCGGGCGGGAACACCGCATTCGCCAGGTCATCGAAAAGCATGTCAAGCCACTCGTCGACGAGGTCCGCACCGACGCGATGGGCAACCTGATCTGTCATCGCAAGCCGCGCCCTGCCGGGAGTGGGAGCAAGGGCGGGAAGAACAAGCCCTTGAAAGTGATGCTGGCGGCGCACATGGACCAGATCGGGTTCATCATCCGCCACATCGAAGACAAGGGCTGGTTGCGGGTCAGCCCGGTCGGCGGGTTCGACATGCGCAACCTCTTCGCCCGCAATGCGCTGGTCTGTGCGTCGAGCGGCGACGACCTGCCGGCGGTGATGAACCCGGGTATCAAACCCGTCCATATCGCCAGCGACGACGAGAAGAAGAAGGTCCCCGAGATTCACGAGTTCTACCTCGACACCGGGCTCGACGGCGACACCGTCAAGGCCAAGGTCAAGGTCGGCGACATGGCGGTGCTCACCGCGCCGTTCAACGACTCGGTCGGTGAAGCGGTCACCAGCCAGTGCCTGGACAATCGCGTGGGCTGCTGGGCGGTGATGACGGCGTTGAAGAACCTGAAGAACCACAATTGCGAGATTCATGCGGTGTTCACCGTGCAGGAAGAGGTCGGCTTGCGGGGCGCGGGGCCGGCGACGTTCGGCATCGAGCCGGATGTCGGCTTCGCCTGCGACACGACCGCCTGCTGCGACACGCCCGGCGTGCCCGACGACCAGCGCATCACGCAGTTCGGCCAGGGCATCAGCCTCAAGATCATGGACGGCTCGACGATTGCCGACCTCGACCTGATCGAGGACCTGGAAAAGGTGGCGGACAAGCACAGGATTCCGCACCAGCGATCGGCGATGTACCGGGCCGGCCAGGACGGCGCGATGATCCAGCGGTCACGGACCGGCGTGCGAACGGTCATCTGGGCCTGCCCCGTACGGTACATCCACACGGTCTGCGAAACCGTCCACAAGACCGATCTGGAGAGCTATCACAAGCTGCTAACCGCTTGGTTGGCACAGGCTTAGAGAACAAGACCCTCCCTCGGATTTCGCGGATTCTTTTTGAAGTTCCCGAACCGGCTTCGCTGGCCCTGCTGGCGGCGGGTGGGGTGATGATCGGCTTGGGTCGCCGGAACCGCTGAAATCGCTCGATCGACGGCCCCGAGGCGTGTTTAACCGGGTGTGCGAGATATTTTCCTGGCGCTGGGTTAGTTGTGTAGTTACAGTGACTTAT
>CAYYPN010000009.1:19054-24648 GCA_964473545.1 uncultured Planctomycetaceae bacterium | reverse complement strand
CCGTTCGCGACGCTCCCCCAAGCCGTCTAGATTGCGGGTTTTTCAGGTTCGACTCATGACGTTTCTGCCGGCGTATGCGGGGATTCGCTTCGCCGCCGAGCACTCCGACACCGACCCGGACCTGATGTTCATCACGACGATCCGCCCGCGCTCGATCATCTGGGGCAAGATGCTGTCGACGGGGTTGCTGGCGGTGCTGATCTACGCCGCGTGCATGCCGTTCATGACCTTGACCTGGCTGATGCGCGGGGTGGACCTGCCGACGATTTTCCTGGTGATCCTCATCGGGTTCTGCGTGGTGGCGACGACGATTCAACTGGCGATCTTCTGCGCGGCGCTGACGACCAACCGGGGCTTTCGCGTGCTGCTGGGGCTGGGGTTGCTGGCGTGCATCATCGCCGCGACCGGCACGACGATCGGCCAGTCGGTCGGGCTGGTCTACTTCGGCTCCATCGCCGAGGACATGTACTGGCGCACGATCGGGCTGGTCGTGTTCTTCACCGCCTGCCACGTGGCGGTATTGCAGGCCTGCTCGATTGCGTTGATCTCGCCGCCCAGCAGCAACCGCGCGCCGATCGTGCGCGTCACCGTTTCGATCGTCATGCTGGCGACCGGCGCGGTGGCGTTCACCCTGGCGTGGATCGAAACCAAAGACGAGATTCTCATCGCGTGGGCGGTCGCATGGGCGGCGCTGTTCGCCTTCGCCATGGCCGTCTCGGTGTGCGAGCGCGAGAGGCTGGGCAATCGCGTGGCCCGGACGATTCGGCGCAACTTCTTCGCCCGGCGCATCGCGTACCTGTTCTACTCCGGGGCCGGGGCCGGCGTGCTGTGGTGCTGGTTGATGCTCGGCATCATCGTGGCCGTGCTCGGCGTGGCCCAGGCGATCTCGTCGAGCCCGCGCAACGACTACCCCGAGGGTTACATCCATGTCATCGGGTACGGGCTCTACGGCTACTGCTATGCGATGACCGCGTTGCTCATCCGCCGCTACCTGCTGGGGCGGTTCGTGCGACCCGAACACACCTGGGCGCTGGTGCTGGTGCTCGTGGCGATCGGTTGCACACTGCCCGCCCTGCCGGCGTACATGATGTTCAAAAATAACATGTGGTCGGAGAACGGCGCGATGGGCTACTGGCTGGCGCCCAACCCGACGGCGCTAAGCGTCAGTGAAACGACCCGCGCGGTGGCGTTCTGGTTCATCACCCCGTGGGCCCTGGCAGTGACCGCACTGGCCACGCCGTGGTTCCTCGCCCAGATCCAACGCTTCCGTCGACCGGACCCCACATAAACCCGCCGATGGCATCGGCGGTCTGGCGGTGCTTGCATGAACGAGACGTACCGACAATTTCTGGCCGAGGGCGAGCGTGCCGGGCTGCGTTACACCCTGGCCGTACCGCGCAACGTGCCGTCGGGCCTGGCCGGCGTGCAGCTTGGCCAGCGCGCCGGCGCGTCGCTGGAGTTCAAGGACCACCGCGACTACCAGCCGGGCGACGACCTGCGCTTCATCGACTGGGCCGCCTACGCCCGATCCGATCGACTGACCGTCAAGCTCTACCGCGAAGAAGTCAACCCGCACGTGGACCTGGTCCTCGACGGCTCGGCGTCCATGGCGCTGGCCGACTCGGCCAAGGCGCATGCCGCGCTCGGCATCAGCGCCGCGATCATCGCCGCGGCGTCCAACGCCTCGTATTCGCACAACGTCCACCTGGCGCGGGACGGCTGCCGCTCGATTCAGCGCGGCAGCGACCCGCCGCGCGCGTGGGATGGGATCGCGTTTGACGCGGACGTGTCGTTGGCCGATTCGATCGGCCGCATGCCGCCGCGCCTGCGACCGCAGGGCATCCGCATCCTCGTCAGCGACCTGCTGTTCATGGGCGACCCGGTCACCACGCTCGAACAACTCGTCGACCGTTCGTCAGCCGCCTACGTTGTGCAGGTGCTCGCCGAGGCCGACGTCAACCCGCCCCAGCGCGGCAACGTCCGCCTCGTCGACAGCGAAACCGGCGGGCTGCAGGAGGTGTTCATCGACGCTGCCGCCCAGAAACGTTACCGCGACAACCTCGCCCGACACCAGGACCACTGGCAGCGCGCCTGCACCCAGGTCGGCGCGCGCATGACCACGCTCGTCGCCGAACGACTCGTTGGCGAATGGGACCTGGGCGACCTCGTCGCGGCGGAAATGTTCAACGTTGCATAGCTGAGTGAACTGACGTATGCCCGTATTCACACTTCCCCTGCTCGGTCTTGCCGCGGCCGTCGCCGTGCCGGCGCTGGCGGGGATCTACTGGCTGCGCAATCGGTTCAAGCGACACCCGGTGTCGTCGTTGATGTTGTGGGCCGACCATCGCGCGCCGCGTGAGGGCGGGGCGCGGATGCAGCGGTTGCAGACGCCGCTGCTGTTCTTCCTCGAAGTTGCCGCGATCGTGTTGCTGGTACTGGCCGCGACGGGGCCGCGCATCCTCACCGATCACGCCGCCAGCCCGTTGATGATCGTGCTGGATGATTCGTATTCCATGCAGGCTCAGGTTGCCGACGGGCGCAGCGTCCGCGATCGGGCGCGCGAGGCCGTGATGAGTGCGATCGGGTCGGAAACCTCCGGGGGCGGGGGCCAGGTGCGTGTCATTCTCGCCGGTCCCGAGCCGCAACGGGTCGGGTCGGTCATCCGCAACAGGCCCCAGGCCGCGGCGGCGCTGGAGCAATGGACCGCCCAATCGCCGCGTGCAGCCTTGAGCGAAGCGGTCACCTTCGCCGCGGAACTGGGCGGGCCCAAGGCGCGCGTGCTGGTGATCTGCGACCACGAGCCGCCGCGCGACCTCGGCGAAGGCGCCACGCAATGGTGGAGCTTCGGCGAGCCGGCGGCCAACGCCGCGATCGTCAACGCCGTCCGCAGCGCCGGCGACCTGGGCCATCGCTGCCTGATCGAACTGGCCACGCTCGGAGACACCGCCAGAACCATCCGCCTGACCGTCACCGCCGAAGGCGTCGATCAACCTTTGCGCAATCAGGCGATCACGCTCGCACCCAACGACCCCCATCGCGTGGTGTTCACCGTGCCGGCCGAAACCCCGACCCTGCACGTGCGGCTGGGCGACGATGCGTTGGCAATGGACAACCATGCAACGCTGCTGCCGCCGGATGAAAAGACGATCCGTGTGCAGACCGCCATCGCCAACGAGTCCCTGCGGCGGGCGGTGGCGCGGGCGATCGATTCGACCGGTCGGGCCAAACTCGTCAGCGCCACCGGCGACGTGCTGGTCACCGACAGCGACAAGCCGGTCCTCGTCGGCCCGCGCACCTGGCCGGTGTATCTGCGATCCGTCCCACGCGATCAAGCCGAGGCTTACGTCGGGCCGTTCGTGCTCAACCACGGCCACCCGCTGACCGAGGGTCTGGGCCTGGCCGGGGTGATCTGGTCGGCCGGGAACGATCCCAACACACCTGGCGCCCCGGTGGTGATGGCCGGCAACGTTCCACTGGTGACCGACGTCGCGCGGGCCGGGGGGCGTCACGACATTCACATCCAGCTCAACGCCGGCGCCTCGACGCTGACCCGCTCGATCAACTGGCCGGTGCTGTGGTGGAACCTGGTCCGCTGGCGCGCCGACGAAGCCCCGGGCGTTCGCAACGTCAACATTCGACTCGGCACGACCACGCAACTCATCGTCGACGATGCGGCGAGCATCGAACTGGTCAATCCGGCCGGTGAAACCACGACGATGCCGGTCGTCAATCGACGGGTCACGTTGCGCGGCGACCGCGCGGGCGTGTGGTCGATCCATGCCGGCGACACGACGCATCGCCTGGCCGTCAACGCGCTGAATCATGACGAGTCGAACCTCACCGGCGCGACAAGCGATCGTTGGGGCCGCTGGGTCGACGATGCGTCGATCCGACAGGCGTATGCGGACATGTCGTGGCTGGCGATGCTCGCGGCGGCGGGCGTGCTGGGGACCCACCTGTGGCTGGTGCACAAGGCCGGCCGGGGAGGGCAGGCTCAATGATCCGGTTGCTCGACCCGGTGTGGCTGTTGCTGGCGATCCCGTTGGGTGCGGCGTTGTGGGCCTGGCCCTTGCCGGGGCGGGCGCTGGTCGTGTTGCGCGCGGCGATGCTGACGCTTGTGCTGCTGGCGCTGGCGCAGTTGAGCGTGGAGTTGCCCAGCCGCTCGGGCAGCGTCGTCGTCCTCGTGGATCGAAGCCGCTCGATGCCCGCCGACGTCGACGGCCGCGCGCTGGAAGCGGTCACGCTGATCAACAACGCCCGCAGCATCGACGACGACCTGGTGGTGATCGGGTTCGCCCGCCAGGCCGAGGTCGAGCTTGCCCCGGGTGGCGGGGAACTGAAGCAGTTCAACGCGGCGGTCGGCGATGAAGCCTCGGACTATGCCGCGGCGCTGGACCGGGCGATCTCGCTCATCCCCTCCGATCAATCCGGGCGCATCCTCATCCTCGGCGACGGCCGATGGACGGGCGAACACCCGGCCGGACCGGCCGCCCGGGCCGCGGCGCGACACATCGCCATCGACCATCGCCTGGTTGAGCGACCGGCCAGCGGCGACGTGGCCATCACCGAAATCCAGGCGCCGCCCACGACCAATCCCGGCGAGGCGTTCATGGTGACCGCATGGGTGCGATCGCCCGCCGCACAGCCGCTGACCTACGAGCTGCGCCGCGGCAACCGGGTGATCGCCCGCGGTCGGCGCGATGCGTCCTTCGGCCTTAACCGACTGGTCTTCCGCGACGCCGCCGACCAGCCCGGCGTGCAACAGTACCGCCTGCTCATCAACCCCGACGGCGACGACCCGGTCCCCGAGAACAACCGTGCCCGCCTGCTCGTCGGCGTCGATGGCCCGAAGCCCATCCTTCACCTCGCCGGCTCACCCGACACGCACTTCGACGACATGCTCCGAAACAACCAGCTCGACGTTGTCACCATGGATGGCGGCGAGATCGTTTGGTCACTGGCGGACCTGGCCGGTTACGCCGGGTTGATCCTCGAAAACGCCCCGGCTCAGCGGATCGCCTCCGGGGGCATGGACAACATCGATGCCTGGGTTCGCGACACGGGCGCCGGTCTGATGATGACCGGCGGGCGCACGAGCTTCGGGCCCGGCGGTTATTACAAGTCGCCGATCGAGAACCTTTTGCCGGTGTCGATGGAGCTTCGGCGCGAACACCGCAAGCTCGCCTTGAGCATTGTCGTGACGATGGATCGATCCGGGTCGATGGGCGCGGGCGTGGCCGGGGGCAAGACGAAGATGGACCTGGCCAACCTCGCCACCGTCGAGGTGATGCGGATGCTGTCGAACATGGACGAGCTGGGCGTGTGGGCCGTCGACAGCACCGCGCACAAGATCGTCGATCGCGGGCCGGTCAAGGACAAAGGCGCGATCGAGTCGAAGATCCGTTCGATCCAGTCGATGGGCGGCGGGATTTTCGTGTACGAGGCGCTGAGCAAGGCCGCGGCGATGGTCGCCGACTCCAAGCTCGGCACGCGGCACATCATCCTCTTCGCCGACGCCGCCGACAGCGAAGAGCCCGGCAACTACAAGCAACTTCTCGAAAAACTGCAGAACGCCGGCATCACCGTCAGCGTGA
>CAYYPN010000009.1:0-19044 GCA_964473545.1 uncultured Planctomycetaceae bacterium | reverse complement strand
AGCGTGATCGGGCTGGGCAGCAAGACCGATCCCGATGCGCCGCTGCTCGAAGACATCGCCAGGCGCGGCAATGGCCGATGCTTCTTCACCAACAAGCCCGAGGAGCTCCCGCAGCTTTTCGCGCAGGACACGTTCGTCGTGGCGAGGTCGACGTTTGTCGATCAACCCGTGCCCGTGCAGACCACCGGGGCGATCACCGCGCTGACCGGTCGTTCGTTCAAGCCGGATCGCCCGATCGGCGGGTACAACCTGACGTACCTGCGCGACCGGGCGGAGATGAGCGCGTATGTGGTTGATAATGAGAGCGACTACCGCGCGCCGGTGGTGGCGTCGTGGCACGTCGGCGCGGGCCGCGCGCTGGTCTACACCGGCGAGGTCGACGGTGAGTTCACCGGCCCCATCGCCGGCTGGCCGGACCTGGCGCCGTTTGTCGGATCGCTGGTGCGGTGGACGATGGGCAAGCAGCGCGACCTGCCGGGCGGGGCGTTGATCACGCAGGATCTGGAAGCGGGCGAGGCGGTGGTGCGTTTGCACCTGGACCCGCAGCGCCGGCGCGAACCGTTCGACGCCCTGCCGCGCGTGCGGGTGGTGCGTGGCACGCCGGGTCGGCCGCCGCAAACACGTGACGAGATCATGCAATGGACCGGGCCGGATGAGCTGACGATGCGCACGCCGTTGTACGGCGACGAGACGGTGATTCACAGCGTCGACGTAGGCGAGGCGACGATGAGCCTGGCGCCGGTAACGTTGCCCTACTCGTCGGAGTTCAACCCGGTCGATGCCGAATCGGGCCCGGCGACATTGGAACAACTCAGCGAAGCGACGGGTGGGGTGCGGCGTGACATCCTCGGCGAGATCTGGAACGACCTGCCACGCCAGTCGCGCCTGGTCAACCTCGCCCCGTGGCTGCTGCTGGCAGCGACGGGCTTGTTCCTGCTGGAAGTGTTCGAGCGCCGCAGCGGAATGCTCAGCAGCGCCAGGCGTCCCCGGCGGGCCAAGGCCGTCGAAGAAACCGAACCACGCGCCGCCAGACCGACCAAGCGCCCGAAAGCGCCGAAGCCACCCGGCACTGAACCGGCGCCGGACGAGGCGCCGACGCCACCGCCGTTGCCCGAGACCCCACCTCCGCCATCCGAAGGCGGAATGTCCGATGCACTGGATGCGGCGCGCCGGCGCGCCGGAGGCCGCACCGGTCGACGATGAACACGACGCCGCCGTTTACTTTGATCGCCGGCCAGGACCGGACATCATCCATGCCCGGCGATGACTTCAAAGCAACTTGCGCGACACGAACAGCCGGTGCATCAGTATGCTGACCAGCGCCCCCAGCGCCAGCCCGGCGATGACGTCGGACAGGTAATGCGACCCGGTGAACAGGCGCGTCGACGCGACGATGATCGCGCCGACGACCCACACCCGCCAGAGGCGCGGCATGAGAATGCACAACGCTCCGGCCAGCGCCCCGCCGACCATCGCGTGGCCCGAGGGAAAGCTGTTCTGGTCGTAGCCGATGGTGAACCATTCAAACCCGAAGTTGCGGTTCTCCAACCACTCGCCGGGGCGGTAGCGGCCGAAGATGATCTTGAGCACGTTGACGCCGAGCCCGGCCACACCGATCGACGCCGCAATGAACGCGAAGCGTATCGACCAGGCGCGTCGCCTGAACGCCCAGCACGCAATCGCCAGGGGAATCGTGATGTACAGCCAGATCTTCGCCTCGCCCAGCCAGGTGACGTGCTCGACGGTTTGCTTCTCCGCCGACTGCAACGAATCCAGCGACTCGGCCACGGACAGATCGAACCACACGTAGGACACGATCACCAATACCAGGATGGGCGCGGCCGCGATCGCCGTCCAACGCCACATGCTGAGCTTTCCGGGAGCGGGGGTGGGGGTCATGTTTCGATGCGGTCCATCATGAACAGGGCAACGGGGACGTAGACGAGCGTGCCGAGCCAGGCGCCCATGGCCGGCGGCCCGAGCCCGACGCCGAGCTGCATGAAGACGAACCCCCCGGCCCACGCGCCCAGGCACAGCGGCGCCGCCACTACCGATTGCCGCAACAGATTCGCCGGCCCACGCACCAGGAAAAACGGCAACCCCATCGCGAGGATGAGCACGTTGGTCACGACCATCGCGAACCGGCCGTGCCGTATGCGTTCCAGTTCGTTCTTCATGTCGGCGGTGGCGACGAGGCCGCTGTCGCTGTTGATCAGGCGCGACAGTTCGGACAGGCTGAGCAACTGCCGCAGGCGAGCGTTGCGGTGGAGCATGACCATCGTCGGGTCGAGCCCGCTGGGCAGGAATTCGAGGGGCTGTGGCTCGGTCGACACGGACCCGGCGGTGGTCTGGTCGGCGCGTCGGACGGCCTCGCCGTCGATCAGTTGCCAGCCCTGGCGATCGTCGTCCCAGACAGCACGCCGGGCGGAGACCCTCTGCGTGGCTCGGCCGGTGCCGTCACGGACCAGCACCGACACGCCCTGCATCTGGCCGCTGGACGGGTCGAACGACATGGCGCTGAACAGCATGCTTCGATCCGGCAGGCCGTCGTTGTCACGGTCCGGCCCGAGGTCGGGCACGAACTCCAGGCGCAGCGACCGGTTATCGCCGTACTTCACGTGGCGGTGTTCCTTGATCAGCCGCTCACGCAACTGCGGCACGATCAATTCGTAATCCACCAGCGTCAGGCAACTGAGCACGCTGCCGGCCAACAGGATCGGCAACGCCACGCGATACAGCGAGATCCCCCCCGCGAGCATGGCGACCAGTTCACGGTTGCGGATCATCCCCGCCAGCGTGAACCCCGCCGCCCCGATCGGCAGCACACCCGCGGCGTAGATGAAGAACAGAAAGACCTTCGGCCAGTAAAAATCAAAGATCGCCCACACAATCGCGAAAAACTTCCGCCCGGCTCCCCCATCCTCCATTCGCTCGGCCACCTGCACGAACTCGTCCAGGTTGAAAACCAGATCAAGCATGATAATGAGCAGCATCAACACCGCGAGCAACACGAGGTAGTTGATCAGGAACTGGCGAATGATGTAAAGGTCGAGGATTTTCATGTTGTGCAGCGAATGGCGAACAGCGAACAGCGAACCGGCGAACCCTGCGCGCGCCGCGGGACGGATATTGGTGTGCTGATGATGACCATCCTTGTGTACAAGTCACGTTCTCCGGTCCGCTGTTCGATTCTCATTCATCAATGCCTCGCCAACTTCCGGTATACCAACCAGATCACCGCGGCGAGAAACAGGTTCCCCGTCCAGATCATCGCGGGGGCGAACCAGGTGCCGAAGCCGAACGGATTGGCGTCGGCGACATTCTTGCCGCCGCCGGAGATCATGAACATACCCAGCACCGCCGGGAGGAAGCACCAGAAGAAAATCACCAGCGGCGTCTGGTGGCGCAGGTGCATGCTCATCACCCCGCCGAGCAACATCACCATCAACGCGCACACCGCCAGGGCGGCGCGTTCGTTGACCGCGATGGCGACGTCACGGCGCAACCGATCGATCTCGCCCACCAACATCCGGGCGGCCCGGTCGATGTGCGATCCTTTCGCCGCCGGCGCCGCCGCGGACAACAGCTTCGCCGCCGTCGGGTTCTTCCACCGGTCGGTCAGGCTGCGATCGACCCGCAACAGCGGCAGGTACACCGTCGAGCGCTCGTTGGGCGTGGGCAGGCGCGGGTCCTGTACCGTCACGTTGTCGTCGAGCTTGATCTCGAAGCGCGGCTCGGTGGCCGTCTGCACGATCTCCAGTTCCAACCGACCCCCTTCGGCGCGCAGGGTCTGCTGCACATCCAACCCGCGCCCCACGCGCACGGTCACGCGATTGTCACCTTCGCCGGCCAGCAACAGCCGATACTCGTCGCGCTGCACAAGGGGGGAGGTCAGCGTGTATTGCTCATCCTGCGGTCCATCGAACCGCACCGCACCGCCGCCGCGCTCGCCACGCAGTCTCGCGGCAAGCTCCTCCATGACCGCATCGGCGATCAGTGCGTCCCGCAGGCGCTGCACGCGATCCCGCACGTTTTCGTGGAGCTCGGGGTGGCGGTTGATTTCATGCAGGCGATCCAACGAGAGGAAGCGCGGCTTGACCTGGAAAAAGCTCGGGATGCGCTGGGCGGGAAAGCTCTGGTCGGCGACGCTGATCAGCGTGCCCGAAGCGGGGTGACGCACGGTGGCGTTCTGGAACTTGACGGTGACGTAGGTCAGGCCGTCGGAGTGGCGGTAGAAGTCGGCGACGGCGAGTTGGCCGGTGTAGTCGGCCTGGAGTTGGCCGGTCTTGTGGTCGATCTTGCCCCACGCGGCGTGGCGCAGCGCGATGCGATGGTAGGGCCAGGGCTGATTGGGCGCCAGATCGGCGGGCCGGGCCACGTCGGTGAAGCGAGCCTGGTCGGCATAGAGGACACTGTCGCCCAACTCGACGACGTCATGCTGGGAAAGCTGCTCGACGATCATGCGGGCCACGTCTTTTTGAGCCGTATGCTCGACCTTCGCCCAGAACCCGGGGATGACGTAGTTGCTCAGGAAGAACAGGGCGAGCGTGACCGTCACACCCAGCACGAACACCGGCGTCAGCAGCGAACGATAGCTCACGCCGCTCATGGCGCAGGCGGTGATCTCGTTGTCGGCCGACATGCGGAAGTAGACCAGCGTCGCGCTGAATGCCGCGGTCACCGGCAGGGCATACGGCAGCATCACCGGCACGACGTAGAGCATGAGCTTGATCAGGCCCAGCGCATCGGGCATGCCTTCGCTGACGGTTTTGAGGATGACGAACCCCACCGCCATGACCGTGACGAGCACGCCGGTCGACAGCGCGAGCAACCGCAGCAGCTCGGCCAGGATGTAGCGATAGAGCGTGAGGGGCATGTGGCACAATGTTCCCTGATTCACCCAGCCGCGACAAGCCCGGCCATGGCGCGATCCACCGCGTCGGCCAGCGTCGTCTCGGGCAGATTGTACGCCAGGGCGTTGAGGATAAGTCGGGCCTTGGCGTCGTCGGCCGGGGCCTGGCCGGTCGCGTCGGGGGCGCGCGTGCTGCTGGTCGTGCGCAGGGTGACGATATCGCCGGTGTTGAAACGCAACGACGCCTTGACATGGCCGACGACCGCGTCGTCGTTGGCGTCGATGGCCCGGGCGATGGCGGTCAGGCGTTCATTGACGTCGCGAACCAGCGCGGCCGCGTCGCCTTCGAGTTCGTACTGGCGGGCGACGGCAACGGGATCGCCGTGATGGTGGTGGTGATGATGATGGTGGTCGTGTTCATGCGCGGCGTGCGGCTGGACTTGCCCGTCGAGCACATGCGCCATGAGTTGATCCACACCGCGGCCTTTCTTCGCAGCCAGGGCGACGATCGGGACATCCGGCCGCCGCTGACCGAGTTCGTCGGCCAGTTCCACGACACGTTCGCTCGGCCACAGGTCGACCTTGTTCAGCGCGACCACGTCGGCCGCTTCGAGTGAACCTTCGACCAGCGGCGTCGCCACCCGTGACAGCGCGCCCCATCGCTCCACGTCGAACAACACCACGGTGACGATGCGTTCGATGGGCTTGTCGTAGCCGTCGAGCACCTGCTTGAGCGTTTGCGGGCTGGCCACGCCGGACGGCTCGACGACGACCCAGTCGGGATCGAGCTGGCCCTGGACCTGGTGGAGCGTGACCAGCAGGTTGGCCCCGAGGCTGCAGCAGACGCAACCGCCGAAGATTTCGCGTACCTCCAAGCCCGCGTCGCGCACCAGCCCGTCGTCGACGCCGACTTTGCCCGCTTCGTTTTCGATGATCGCCACGCGTTGGCCGTCATCGACAAGTTGACGCGCGATGCGCAGCAGCAACGTTGTCTTCCCCGCGCCCAGAAACCCGCCGATGATCAATACTTTGAGCATGCCCGATCCGTTACTTCACGTTCATCGCGCGCATCAGTTGCCTGGCTTCGTCGAGCATGCTTTCGACCTCGTCGCCGCCGAGGCGGGTCGAGTAGCGGCAGAACACCAGCACGTCGTCGGCCGACTCCATCGACAGGGAGTCGGATTGTTTCAGCATACGCCGCGCCGATTCGGTCAGCAGATCGTGGGTCGCCTCGGTGTCGTCACGGGGGGCGTTGACGCGGATGGTCTTGTTGAATTGTTCGTCCTCAAACAGCACCACGTCGTGCTTCGGCCCCAGCGCCCGCAGCAGGGGATGGTTCGGCACGGCCATGAACCGGGGCAACGCGGCCAGTGACTCGCCCTGAAACACGACAAAGGCCTGGCCCTGATCGGCGAGGTGCTCGTTGTTGTAGTAAGCGTCGGCCTCGGTTTCACGACGATTGCCGTGCACGGCATACTCGCGCAGGTCGATCACATGCGCTGTCAACCCGTCGATCTCGCCCGTGTACCAGGCGTCGATTTTGACCAGGTATCCGGCGGCATACAGCGCGGACCCGCCGAGCAGTTGTTCGAGGCGCTGGCGCGCCGCCTGGGCGTCGGACAGGTCGACTTCGCTCAGGCCCCGTTTCCTGGCGAAAGCGCCCAGCGAATGGCGACGTCGCTTCACCGCCATCACCACCAACACCGCCACGATCACGATCAGCAGCGTCACGATCATCGGCCCGAGGAACGATTCGGCCAGCGGCTCGGCCGGTTCGACGCCAGGCAGGTTGGGCTCGGCGGCTTGAGCGAGGATGTACAAGCAGATGTTCATGAAAGCCTCCGTCACATGATACGCCGGTCGCGGCCAGGACGCGGCGCGGGGTCGGCGTCTTGACGTCGCGCGCCCGGTCTTGGACGATACTGGCTCAATGCCCACGTCACAATCCGAACATGAGCCGGTCCCCGTCGCCGTGGTGGGCGTGGGGCGGATGGGTCGACACCATGCCCGCGTGTACCACGAGTTGCCCGAGGCGCAACTGCTGGCCGTCGTCGATGCCGACGATGACCGCGGCGGCGCGGCGGCCGACCGCCATGGCTGCGATCACCTGCACACGATCGACGAACTGCTGGAAAAATACCCGCAGGTTCAGGCGGTCTCCGTGGCCGTGCCCACCATCGCCCACGAGCCGGTCGCTTCGCGGTTGCTGGCCGCGGATGTGGCGTGCCTGGTCGAAAAGCCCCTGGCCCAGTCGGCCGAGGTGGCCCATCGCCTGGTCGAGCTGGCCCGGAAGCATCAGACGCTGTTGCAGGTCGGCCACACCGAGCGCTTCAACCCCGCCGTCCGCGCCATCAGCGACTGGGACATCACCCCCCGCTTCGTCGAGTGCGACCGCGTGAGCCCGATGACCTTCCGCTCGGTCGACGTGGGCGTGGTCTTCGACATGATGATCCACGACCTGGACATCATCCTCATGCTCGCCCGCAGTCCCGTGGCGAAGGTCGATGCCTGCGGCGTGGCGATCCTTTCCGACAACGAAGACATCGCCGACGCCCGCATCGAGTTCGAAGACGGCTGCGTCGCGAAGATCACCGCCAGTCGCCTGGCGATGAAGACCGAGCGCAAGCTGCGCGTGTTCAGCGAGCACGGCTACGTCAGCCTCGACTACGCCACCAAGACCGGCCGCGCCATCCGTCGCACCGGCAACATCGAACAACTCCTCGAAGTCCGCTCACAGATCGCCGACGGCCACGACCTGTCCGATCTCGATTACCAGGACCTCGTCGCCATCGAAGACCTCACGATCAACGACGAGGAACCCCTGCGCGCCGAGTTGCAGAACTTCCTCCACGCCGCCCAGGGCCAGGACCAACCCGCCGTCGCCGGCGAGGCCGGCCTGGCCGCGGTCGACCTGGCCGAACGCGTCGTCCGCGCGATCCGCGGCCACGAGTGGAAGGGCCTGGACGTGAAGAAGCTGATCTGAGCAACGCCCGGCATTCATCGCCGGCCCCCGCGCTTGCCGCAGGCGTCGTCTATCGCCACAATAATCGCCCCGAAATCACTCGGAGCGGAGGTGCTCAGATGGCGGACAAGGCTCCATGGATCACATACCGGCCTGAACTCAAGGTGCTCGATTGCACCATCCGCGACGGCGGGCTGATCAATAACCACAACTTCGACGACGACCTGGTCAAGGCGGTGTACGACACCTGCCTCGCCGCCGGGATCGACTCCATGGAGATCGGCTACAAAAACTCGCCCAAACAGTTCCCCAAGGACGAGTTCGGGCCGTGGCGCCATTGTGACGAAGCCGACATCCGCCGCATCGTCGGCGATCACGACCCCGAGACGACCGGCCTGAAGCTCTGCGCCATGGCCGACGCCACCAAGAGCGACTGGAAAACCCAGATCGAACCGGCCGACCAGTCGGTCCTGAGCATGATCCGCGTGGCGTTCTATGCCCACCAGTTGCCCGAGGCGGTGGAGATGATTCACCACGCCCACGAGCAGGGCTACGAAGTCACCGCCAACCTCATGGCCGTCAGCAACATCACCGAGACCGAAATCGACCAGGTGCTTGAAGGCATCGCCCCCACGCCGGCCGGCGTCATGGTCATCGTCGATTCGTTCGGGCACCTGTACCGCGAGCAGATCGACTACCTGTACAGAAAGTACACCTCCGCACTCGAGGGCACGGGCAAGGAGGTCGGCCTGCACATGCACAACAACCTCCAACTCGCCTTCGCCAACACCATCGAGGGGATCATCCTCGGATCCAACCGGGTCGATGCGACGATGGACGGCCTCGGCCGCGGCGCGGGCAACTGCCCGATGGAACTGCTGCTCGGATTCCTGCGCAACCCCAAGTTCAAGCTGCGGCCGGTGTACAAGCTGCTGACCGACTACTTCGTGCCGCTGCACCAGAAGATGGATTGGGGGCCGAGCGTGCCGTACAACATCACCGGGCAGATGAACCGCCATCCGCGCGCCGCGATGCAGTGGCGCGCCGGCGACCAGCCGGACAACCACGCCGAGTTCTTCGACCAGATCATGTCCGACGTGTAAGTCCCCCGCCATGTCATCGCCGGCGATTCTCCGTCGCCGGCACGTCGTCCGCGTTGCCCGCACGCAACACGTCGATCGCCCCACCGTTGCCCCCACGCAACGTCCGGTCAATGCCGACATCCGGGCGGTTGTTGCGTAAACAACTGCATTAGCTGCACTTGCGTCATCGCCTGTGGCGTTGGCATCGGCTTTGCCAGTTCTACGATCGAGAAAGTCGCCCGGATCGAGACCCGTGAAAGAGAGAACCAGCGGGTCAGGAGAAAGACGCATGACCGGCCGCACGCACAACGCACACCGCCCGCCGTCGGCAACGATCCGGTTGCTGGCTGCGGCGGTCGTCGCGTGGATGGGAACCGACGCCCTGGCGCAGGATGCCGTGACCGGCGAAGCCTACGGCACCTCCAGACCGGTCATCGGTTCGATCCCCTACCAACCGATCTACGCCCCCCAGCAGACCAACTCCTCGTTCGGCACGACCCGCATCGTCGTCCCCGCGCGGCTGCATCGCGAAGTCGAAGTCTCACGCACCCTCGCCGCACAGCCCGTTCACCCGCACATGGTCAAGGTCATCCTTGGCGGCGGACGATCGGCCGGCTACGAAACCGGCGCCAACCCGGTCATCAGCACGTGGATCGATCCGTTGCGTCGACTCGACGGCGCGAACGGCCTCGATGAAAACCACTCCCTCGTCAAGGCTCAACGCCTGTACCTGAGCCTGTCCGGCACGACGCAACGCCAGATCGACGAAGCCCGCGTGCAAAGCCATCGCATCCAGCGCACCTACGCCAGCCAGTCCAACGCCCGCATCATCACCAACCCCGCGGCCATGCGGGACGACGGGCCTCACGACGTGCAACTGCAGCGCGTCGGGCCGACGCCCTACCACATTCCGCATGATCCGGGTTTGCATGAACCGGCCGATCGCCTGATCGCCGACCGCGCCTCCAAGCCGGCGCCCTGACCCACAAGCCTACCTAACCCCCCTGATCAGGCGAGGCCCGGCGCTTAGGCGACGGGTCTCGCCCTTTTTACGAGGGTGCATCAAGCCGCGCTTGCAAAAGGGGTCCCGTTGGGACCGGTGGTCGCAGTCTTCCATGGGTCAAAACGCCATGCGCGCCCAACCGCGCCGCTTCACATCCCGCGGCGGCAATCCCAGCATCTCACGGGCGCGCGTCACGTAGTAACGGTAATCATCAATCGTCACGCCGTTGGGAATGCGATGGTCCAGGCCGAAGGCGATGCGGCCCGCGGCGACCATGTCCGGCTGAAGCTTGTACGCCAGTTCCGCATCGATGGGCTCGCGCCCGCGCAGCAGCGCGAACTTGTCGATCCCGCCGCGCATGGCCAGGCGCTCGCCGTACTGCCGACGCAACGCAACGACGTCCATTCCCGCGGCCGGCTCGAACGGATGCATCGCGTTCAAACCCGTATTCAGCAGGTCGTCCAGGATGGCGTTGACGTTGCCGTCGGTGTCCATGCCGAACAGGCACGCCCCGCGCGAACGGACCAGGTCCCACACGGCCGAGAAGTAAGGCTTGAAAAATTCGCGGACCTGCGCCGGGCCGACGAGAGGGCCGCTCTTGCCCGCCATGTCCTCGTGCACGCTGAGCTGGTCGACGGTGACGTGCTGCGTAACCTGGTCGATGACGCGCAACGACGTGTCGCGGCACGTGTCGAGAATGTCGCGCATGAGCTCGGGTTGTTCGTAGTAGGCCATGCACGCCAGCTCTTCGCCCATCAGGTTGCGGGCCGTGTCGTAGGCGCCCGGAATGCCGATGGTCACCAGCGCGCCGGCGTCGCGGCGACGCCTGGCCTGCTCGATCGCCGCGCGGTCGATCCGGTCGTCATGCCAGGCGTACATCGGCTTGAAGCGTAACCAGTCGTCCATGCTCTTGACCGGGAATTCCGTGGGCAACGCGATGGTGGCGGTGCGCTTGTCCAGCTCGACGCGCCGGCCGAAGCGGTCGCGCTCGATGCGATACGTCGGCGTTTCCTCGAGGACGACGTGCTCAACCCCGCCCATCACGCCGCAGTTTCCGCCCGCGCCGACACGATCGACCGAGTCGAAGTCGAACGCCGTCAGGTTGATCTCGTCTTCGCTGGCCCCCTGCTGCCGCCATTCGTCTTCGAGCCCGATGAGCGGGCCGAACAGTTCGACGAACATCGGCCGCTCGAATCGCCCGCGCGTCATCAGGTCCAGGTACTGTTCACGGACCCAGATCAATCGTCAGCACTCCACGTCTTTGCCTTCTTCGCCGAACACGTCCAGCCGCGCCTGCTTGTCGGTCCAGACCGCGTCGGCCGGGGCGTAGTGAAACTGCAACGCGCGGCGCCGCTGCTCGGTCTGGTTGGTCGGCGTGCCGTGCCAGGTCAGCCCGTTGAACAGCAACAGTCCGCCCGGCTTCAAGGGACAGGCCACGACGTGTCTGCCGCGGACGGTCGTGTCACAGATCTGCCAGTCGCGCCGCTGGAAGTGCACGGTCGGCCCGTCGCGATGCGAGCCGGGGATCAGGTGCATGCATCCGTTGGCCGGCGTCGCCTCGTCGAGCGCGATCCACACGCCGACCACCGGCTCACCCAGCGCGAGGTCGAAGTACGCATGGTCCTGATGCCAGGGCTTCTCCCGACCGCGCGGCGGCTTGAGCAGGGCCATGTCCTGGAACATCTTCGGCGCCCGCCCGCCCATCAGGCGACGGACCACCGCCAGCAAACCGGCGTGCTCGGACGCCGCGGCCAGGCGCGGCTCGTGTCGGCAGAATGCCATCAATTTGCGCACGAGTTGACCCCGCTCGGTCGCTTTTGCACCCCCATCGTCCCCCTTCGCCCAGGATTCGAGTTGAACGCCGTTGAAACCGGCGTTTCGACCGTCGATCAGGTCCGCCAACCCGGCCCGGGCGGATTCGACCTCCCCAGCGGTCAACGCGTTGTTCACGGCGATGAACCCGAGCTCGTGATACTGCTCGACGACCGCCTCGTCGATCGCTTCGAGCGAAGCGAGCGGTTCGACGACTTGCGCCGGCGCGTACAGCGCCGGGTCGTGCGTCGCGTCGTCGTGAGGGTCGACCCGGTGTGTTTTCGATTCAGCGGTGCTCATGTTGCGCAGCTCCCTTGGTGCATGCGCCATTGTTCGGCGCACGGGGCGGCGATGCAATTGACGCACGCGAGCATTATTTGTATTTTTCCGATATCCATCGCCATGCCGCTGCCGTGGGACCATCTCGAGGTGCGGGTCAACTCCAGCTTTCGCGTCCAGTGCGAGCCGGGGTGGACGTTGGCCGAGTCGTGGTCGCGGCGTCTGAACGACTTCGACGTCTGGCTGGTCTGGTCGGGTCGGGGCACGATGCGATTGCGTGACCGGACGATCGACCTGCGACCGGGCGTGTGCATCTGGGCACGGCCGAGCGGGCTTTATCTGGGCGAACAGGATCCGGACGACCGGCTGTGCGTCAGTGCGGTGCACTTCGACCTGATCGATCGCCGGCGGGGCCAACGGATCGGTGATCGGCGGTTGCCGGGGGAGGTGCACGACCTGATCGACCCGTCGTATGCCGACGGCCTGCTGCGGCGGGTGGGCGAACTGCTGCAGCGCAGCGGCATGGACCGGTCGAAGCGTTTGTACGAATCCGCGTCGGCGCTGTTGCGGGGGTTGCTGATGGATATCGAGGCGTCGTCGCTGGCCGGGCGGGCGGGCGTGTTGAATCCGACCGAAGCGCACCATCGGCAGGTGATCGCGTCGATCGCGGCGCAGCTTGCGACGACGCCGCACATGCAGCCGTCCGTCGACGACCTGGCCGAGCGGGCCGGCTACAGCCCGGACCATTTCGCGCGGGTGTTTCGGCAGGTGATGGGCCAGACGCCCCGGGCGTTCATGATCCACGCCCGCATCACGCGGGCCCGCCAGTTGCTCAGCGAAACCAACCTGAGCATCGGGCGGATCGCGCGGGTGCTGGGCTACGGCGACGTGTACTACTTCAGCCGCCAGTTCCACCAGCGGACCGGTTGTTCACCGACCGAGTATCGCCGGGGCGTCGGCGTTACTTGATCATGCGGATGTTGAAGGGGTAGCGGTAGTACACGCCTTCGTTGGCCTTGACCGAGGCGATGATCACGAAGACCAGGTTGAGGATCACCACGATCGGCAGGAGCACGATGCCGACCCCGACACACATCGTCGCCGCCGCGACGAGCACGGCGATGAGCATCGTGATCTGGAAGTTCAGCGACTCCTTGCCCTGGTCGTTGACGAAGGCGTGTTCGTCTTTCTTGATCAACCAGACGACCAGCGGGCCGATGATCCAGCCCAGGGGGACGACGTAACCCGACAGGGCGGCCAGGTGGCACAACATGCCCATCGTCTTCGCGTCCTTGTTCGTCTCGACGCCGGCCGGCGCTTCGGCGTTGACAATCGGTTCCTCCACCACGGGCGGCGGGGTGTTCGGGTCGTCGTTCGGCGGCGGCGGCGGCGGGGTGGTCTGATCGTTCATGGCAAGTCCCCAAGTGAAGAGGCGGTGAATGTGATGGCGACATTATAAGGTACCCGGCCCTTCGCTCGCTTCGTTCACTCAGGGGCCGGCTTAAAGCGATTGATTACCCGCGGGCGACGGCTTGGGCGACGGGTTCGACGTCGAGCCAGGTCATGTCGGTCGGGGTCGGCGGGGCGAGGGCAACGACCAGCGGACCGCGTGGGGACCAGGTTGCCGGGGGCGTCGGGCCGAACAGGCCGATCGTGGGGATGCCGAGTTGTGCCGCGAGATGGGTCGGGCCCGAGTCGTTGCCGACGTACAAGGCGGCGCGGGCCATGCAATCGGCCAGCGCCATCAGGTTTCCGGGGGTATGCAGGTCGATGCCGGGTATCGCGCCCCAGCGTCGCACCGCCTCATCGGGCCAGGTTTCCAGTTCGACGTGGCCGAGGACGACCTCGACGGGCCGACCGATGGCGACGAGATGATCGATCAGGTATTCGAATCGTTCGCGCGGCCAGCACTTGGCGGGACTGCCGGCGCCGGGATGGATCACCACCGGCCCGTCGAGGTTGCGGCGCGGCGGCGGGTCGATCGGCTCGACCTTCACGCCCTGCCCGGCCAGCGACTGACGATGCCAGTCAACGACATGGCCGGGCCAATGGCCGGCCGGGCGCGTATCGAGCAAGGCCAGTCGCGCATCGGGCGCGAGTTGTCGCAAGTTCGCCGCCCAGGCATCGTCGCCGTCACTGACGAAGCTGACGATCGTCGTCGCCTCGGCCAGACGCAAGCGCCAGTCGTCGGACAACTCATCGGCCGCCCGCGGCACGAACAGGCGCGACACGTCCGGCGCATCGGCATCGATGGCTTGAACCTGCGGAATGTACTTCGCCGCAAGGCGCGCCTTGGACATGTCGCTGACCAGGCCGACCGCATCGCGCGACGCCAGCGCCCGCAGCGTCGGCCAAAGCAAAACACTGTCCCCCAATGCACCGTGATGGAAAAGCAACGCCGCCATTATGGATCGCGATCAAGAACCGGTTTCCTTCGCGATCCGTTCCAGCAACGCCTCGCGCAGTTTCAGGGTGAGTTCGCCGGGCTTGCCGTTGGCGAGCTTGGATTTTTCCACGGCCGTCACCGGAAGCACCTGCCAGCTCGAGTTGGTCAGCATCATCTCGTCGGCGTTGAGCACGTCCTCGATATTGAGCATGCGGCGGTGGACGGGGATGTCCATGTCCTCGGCCAGCTCGATGACCGCCGCCCGCGTCACTCCCGGCAGTACGGGGGCGGGCAACGCGCCGGTTTCCTCCTCGCCGTGCGCGAAGGGCGTGAGGATGGCCCCGTCCTTGACCAGCAACACATTCGACACCGAACCGGCGGCCAGGTGGTTGGTCACGCTCAACCACAATGCCTCGCCGGCCCCGGCGACCGAGGCGTCGGCCAGGGCCCGCAGGCGCGGCCAGTAGTTGAGGGTCTTGTGACCGGCGTGGACGTCGAAGGGGTTGGCCCGGCTGTCGGCGATGGCGACGGTGACGCCGCGCGCGAAGAACGCCGCCGGGTACTCGGTCGGCTCGGTCGCCACGCAGAGCACGGTCGGCGTGTGGGGCCCGGGCCGATCGCCGTCGCGCGCCGCCGCGGCCGCGGCCAGCAACGACAGGTCGCCGCCGGTCACGGTCAACCGCAACCGCGCCTCGGTCATTTCGTTTTCACGCAACGTCGCCTCGACCAGTTCGCACAGCGGGTCGGCCCGCAGGCTTGCGGTCAGGCCCAGCTCCTTGGCGCTGCGGATCAGGCGATCGACGTGGGCTTCTAGGCGAAACACCCGGCCGTTGAACGCCTGCATGGTTTCGAACAGCCCGACCGCATGCTGGAGCCCGGCGTCGTGAATGCCCAGCGTCGCATCTTCGAGCTCGACGAACTTGCCGTTGACGTATGCCTTCATGGGTAAGCAGTGTGCGACGGGTCGGCAGCGGGGTCAAACGGGCGGCCGGGGCCCGCCAGGCCCCCATCACCAGTGCCGAATCCGGAATGCGGGGGATCGCCCGGTCATTCGTGATTGGTGATTCACGATTCATCTGCTATCGTTTCACACCCCCCACCCGGCCTGCCGTGGAGGTCGCGTATGCCGGCTGTCGTTGATATGCAAGTGTGTGGTGGTTGCGGCAAGTGTGCCGAGGCCTGCCCGAACGATTCGATCGAGATTGTGGATGGCAAGGCGATCGTCAACGAAGACGAATGCCTGGACTGCGGGGTGTGCGAAGGCGCCTGCCCGAACGGGGCGATTACGATCGAGTGACCGGCCGGTCGCGTGCAATCCGTCGTCCGATGCGCGGGACGACGTCGCCTGCGCGGACGATCCGGAAAAGGCCCGCGCCGTTGTGGGGCCGGATCAATGGGCGGAGGAGGATTCGAACCTCCGAAGGCATACGCCAACAGATTTACAGTCTGTCCCCTTTGGCCGCTTGGGTATCCGCCCTGCAAGCGAACGGCGGATTATAGCCCCCGGGGGCAACCTTGAAAAGCGGACGGGCCGGTTCTGTCCAACGGACAGGTCCGGCTTGGCTTCCGGGGGCGGGGGTGATGTGCAACAATGCGAGGATGAGTGCCAACCAGACGTTATCGACGGCGGCCGCCGATGAACTGGCCCGGACGTTGGGGCGGGAGATCGACGGGGACGTTCGCTTCGATCCGGGCGTGCGGGCGATGTACAGCTACGACGCCAGCCACTATCGCCAGGCACCGATCGGGTACGTCGCGCCGCGGGATGTCGAGGCGTTGGAGCATGCGCTGGCGGTGTGTCGCAGGTTCGACGCGCCGATTCTGATGCGCGGCGGGGGGACGAGCCTGGCGGGGCAGGGGTGCAACCACGCGGTGGTGTTCGACTTTTCGCGGTATCTGAATCGTGTGCTGGAGATCGATCCGGACAAGCGGACGGCGAAGGTTCAGCCGGGCGTCGTGCTCGATGCGTTGCAGGCGGCGGCGCGGCCGCACGGGCTTTGTTTCGGGCCGGACCCTTCGACGCACGCCTGGTGCACGCTGGGGGGGATGATCGGCAACAACGCCTGCGGCGTGCATTCGGTGATGGCGGGCAAGACGGTCGAGAACGTCGAGGCGATGACGGTACTGACCTGCGACGGGCTGCGGCTGGAGGTCGGGCCGACCGATGAAAACACGCTCGACGGGTTGTGCAGCCGCCCGGATCGGACGGGCGAAACGTACCGGCAACTGCGCAAGCTGCGTGATGAATACGCGGCGTTGATTCGCCAGCGTTACCCGAAGATTCCGCGGCAGGTGTCGGGTTACAACCTGGACGAGTTGTTGCCCGAGCGTGGGTTTCACCTGGCGCGGGCGTTGGTGGGGACCGAGGGCACGTGCGTGGTGATGGCGGATGCGACGGTGCGGTTGGTGCACAGTCCGCCGCACCGGGTGGTGGTGGTGCTGGGTTATGGCGATGTGGGCGCGGCGGGGGACGCGGTGCCGCGCTTGCTGGAGTACGGGCCGGTCGGGCTGGAGGGGATGGCCCGAAGCATCATCGACAATATGCGGGCGAAGGGACTGGAGGCGGATGGGGTGAAGCTGTTGCCGCCGGGCGAGGCGTGGTTGTTTGTCGAGTTCGGCGGGGACACGGCGGAAGAAGCGGCGGATCGGGCGCGCAGGCTGACCGCGGATTTGAAGGATCACGCCGGGCAAATGGTCGTGCTCGATGATCCGGCGCAGGCCCAGTACATCTGGCGGGCGCGGGAGGCGGGGCTGGGCGCAAGCGGGCGACTGGCCGACGGGCGCGACACGGAGGAAGGCTGGGAGGATGCGGCGGTCGACCCGGGCGTGCTCGGCGATTACCTGCGCGAGTTCACGAAGCTGCTGGACAAGCACGAGCTTTACGCCACGCAGTACGGCCACTTCGGGCAGGGGCTGGTGCACAACCGCATCGACTTTCGGCTGGACGAAGCCGACGGCGTGGCGCGGTACCGCGCGTTCGTCGAGGACGCGGCGGACCTGGTCGTGCGGTACGGCGGATCGCTGTCCGGCGAACACGGCGACGGCCAGAGCCGGGCGGAACTGCTCGATCGCATGTTCGGCCACGAGTTGATCGAAGCGTTCGCGAAGTTCAAGGCGATCTGGGATCCGCACAACCACATGAACCCGGGCAAGGTCGTCGCCCCCCGGAAGTTGGACGAGGACCTGAAGCTGGGGCCGGGATACAAACTGCCGCAGGTGGAGACACGGTTTGCGTATCCGGCCGATGATCGGCAATTCGCGCGGGCGGTGAGTCGGTGCGTGGGCGTGGGCAAGTGTCGGCGGGCCGAGGGGGGGACGATGTGCCCGAGTTACATGGTGACCGGCCGGGAGGAGTACACCACGCGCGGTCGGGCGCGGCTGCTGTACGAGATGTTGCACGGGCGACTGCCGGACGGTTGGGCCAACGAACAGGTGCACGAATCGCTGGAGCTGTGCCTGGCGTGCAAGGGGTGCAAGAGCGACTGCCCGGCGGGCGTCGACATCGCGACGTACAAGGCGGAGTTCCTCTGGCATTACCATCAGCAACGTCGCCGGCCGCTGCATCATTATGCGTTCGGGTTCATCCATCGGTGGGCGGCGCTGGGGTCGATCGTGCCGGCGGCGGGGAACGCGATGACCCGGCCGATGCGGCCGCTGATCGACAGGGTGGTCGGCCTCGCGCCGCAGCGCATGCTGCCGCGATTAGCCAACCGGACCTTCACAAAATGGTTCGGGCAACATGAACGACGCACGTATCCGACTGATCGGCCGCGCGTGATCCTCTGGCCCGATGAGTTCAACGACTACTTCGAGCCGGACGTGCTGCGAGCCGGGCTGGATGTGCTCGAACACGCCGGTTACGACGTGCGCCTTCCGGCGGCGCGGGTGGTCAGCGGGCGGGCGATGTACGACATGGGCCTGCTCGATGCGGCGAAGAAGCTGCTGGCCAGGGCGATCGACGTGTTGCGCGAGGAGATCGAGGCGGGAACGCCGATCGTCGGGCTCGAACCGAGCTGCGTGGTCGTGTTCCGGGACGAGATGGTGAACCTGTTGCCCGACGACGTAATGGCGCAGCGTTTGAGCGAGCAGACGTTCACGCTGGCGGAGTTGTTGAGCGCAACCGATTCTTATGAGGCGCCGCAGACCCTTTCCGGGGATGCTGTTTTTCACGGCCACTGTCATCAGAAGTCGACGATGGGCACGGACCCGGACGTGGCGCTCTTGCGGGCGACGGGTTTGAACCTCGACACGCCGGAGACCGGTTGCTGCGGCATGGCCGGAAGCTTCGGCTTCCGCGCGGAAAACTACGAAGTCAGCCAGGCCGTCGGCGAGCGCGTCCTGTTGCCGGCCGTCCGCGAAGCGAGTGACGATACGCTCATCATCACCGACGGCTTCAGTTGCCGCGAGCAGGTCGACCAGGCGACCGACCGGCGGCCGCTGCATTTGGCGCAGGTGTTGGCGAAGGCGCATCGTTTGCATGATGAGCAGTGCAGTTAAACAGCCGCGACCCGACCTGGACCCGGACGCGCCCGCGCAAGTCAAGGGCAACCTTTTCATCTTCCAGCCGACCGGCAGCAGGTTTGCTGCCGGCTGTTGCCCGTTATACTCATTCCCATGACTCGTCTATGCGTCAGCATCATGGTTGAAACGTTGGCCCAGGCGCTCAGC
>CAYYPN010000008.1:0-24712 GCA_964473545.1 uncultured Planctomycetaceae bacterium | reverse complement strand
TTTTCCCGCGTGTGGGAGGGGTTTTCGACCGGGAAGCGTTTATCGCGATTTTAAAGACCGGGCGAGGCCGAGCGGCGCGCGCCAGGCTTTCGTTTTGAGTGGTTCGGGCGCACCTGCTCCGAAGCGATCGGGCCGGAGGGGCTGAAACGGGGGATTCGGGGGGATTGCGCGATGGAGTTCGGCGGGGGTGGTTTTGCCCGACTCGTGCGCGCGGAGGACCCAGGCCGGCGCGGCGCTCTGGCCTGGCGTGGGGGGGGCGGCGCGTTCGATGGTGTTTCAGTAACCGGCGGGGATGTCGATGCCGCGTTTGGCGGCCTCCCCTACGCCGGAACAGGTCGGGTCGGCAGAGGATAACGTGAATGTCGGGGTGATGTCACCACGTGATGGACGTTTCGCCCGAAAAGCCCCGAGGCGATGAAGCCGCTCAGGCGTCGGGTTGAATGTGCCCGGCGAGTCGCCGGCGGTCGGCTTCGCTTTGACGATCCCACGTCCAGCGCCAGAAGTCGCGGGCCATCGACCACCAGAACGGCGGGCGCCCGATGCGGCGCTCGTCGGGTTCGACGTCGTCCGAGCCGGTGTCGGAGAGGATCACCTTCATGAATAACCCCCCCCATTGGCGCAGGGCCTGGTCGTCGAGCCGTTCGATGTAGGTTCGCCAGATGGCGTTCCAGGTTTCGCCCTCCTGCCAGCGGCGCAGGCGACGCTGACAGGTGCGCGGCGACGGGTAGCCGCCGGGCAGATCCTGCCAACGGGCCTGATGCCACATCACCCACAACACCGCCTCGAGGACCATGCGATCATCAGTCGGCCGGCGACCGACCGGATGGGCGCGGCCAACCTCGGGCAACTGCTCGATCTGGCGCCAGGCACCGTCGTCAAGCAACTCGTCAGTCGTGCCGCGGGAGTTGTTGGCCGGCGCGGCGGCGCGCTCGGGCTTCGCGACCGCCGGTCGTTCCGTAGCGGGCGACGAAACCGGATCCGCTGGGCGATTTAAACCACTGTCGTTCGAATCAGGCTTTTTACGACGCGGCTGTGCCCGACGCGAGGAGCTCGCCATACTGCCACTCCAGGTCGAAATTGAGGTCTCCGTGCGCAATTTGCACGTGTTATGGTATCCATTGGCCGACGAGGCGTTCATTCTAGGCTCCCATGCCGGTGATGGGCATTCTCACCCATGGCTTGGATCGCAATCTGACGTTTTAGTTACATGCGCCGCCAGCAACGCCCCTCCCGAACGGCACGGGGCGCTGCCGGGTGAACATTCGGGGCGATTCAGACCGCCTGGGCCGGGGTGACGCCCCAACGGCGCTGGATCGCGCGGAACTGCGCCGCCTGGAACACCGCCGCCACGCCGACCAGGGCGTAGACGATGCGGCTGAGGACCGACATGTCGCCGAACAACGTGGCGACCAGATCAAACCCGAACAGCCCGACCAGCCCCCAGTTCAGGCCGCCGACCACCAGGAGGACCGCTGCGATGACGTCGAGATACTTCATGACCGATTTCCTTTCCGCCCTCGTGCGAGGGCTTTCCTGCCGTCTTGCGATGGGCCGGACACGTATCCGCCCAATCGTTCTTAACATTTAAATCATTCAAAACGTTCACAGGACAATACGACACGATTGAGCCTCCGTCAAGCGCCATCGCCGGAATTTTGGAGCCTTTACGCCAATGGCCTGGTGCCGAACGAGTTATGACGCCATAAATATGCTGGACGATTTGGACGATGCGGTGTATGATCCGCCAACGGTTCGCAGGAGTACGCCGTTTTGGATGAAATGCTCAGCCCCAAGCAGTTGGCCGAGGCGATCGGCGTCAGCGAGTCGAGCCTCAAGCGGTGGGTCGACGAAGGCCGCATCCCCGCCTCGCGCACCGCCGGCGGCCACCGCCGCATCCGACTCCCCGACGCCGTCCGCTTCCTGCGCCAGACCCACATCCCCGTCCTGCGACCGGAACGGCTCGGCCTCGACGGCGCGACCCCCACCACCGGTGAGGACGACCCCACCGAAACCCTCTACGCCGCCCTGCACACCGGCGACCTGCCCCGCGTCAAGGGCCTGGTTTGCGCCGCCTACCTCGAAGGCCGACCCCTCGCCGACCTGTTCGACGGCCCCCTGCGCGAATGCCTGTCCCGCCTCGGCGAGCTCTGGCAACACAGCAACGACGGCATCTTCATCGAGCACCGCGCGATCGACATGTCCATCCAGGCCCTCGACGACCTGCGCACGATCATGCCCAGGCCGGATGACGACGCCCCCGCCGCCGTGGGCGCGACGCCCGGCGGCGACCCTTACCTGATCCCGTCGATCATGGCGTCGATGGTGCTGACCGACGCCGGTTACGCCGCGACCAACCTCGGGCCCGACATGCCGTTCGACGTGTTGCTCAGCGCCGCGCGTCAGCACCGGGCGAAGATCGCCTGGCTGAGCGTGAGCTCGCCGATGCCGCCGCGCCAACTGGCCAACGGTTTGATCAAGCTGGCCGACGGGTTGGCCGAGTGCGATGCGGTGCTGGTGGTCGGCGGGCGCGCCTTGCCGCGCCACGCCGCCCGCGGACACGACAACGTCCAGCAGGTCGGCTCGATGAGCGAACTGGCCGCCTACGCCCGAGGCCGACGCGGGCAGGTCGCCGAGGCCGGCCACAAACTCAAGACCTAACATGCCCGGACCGACCCGCCTCACACGATCCGAAGCATGAGCCATCCACCCGACAATCTGGCCGCGATGCGCCGCGCGTATGGCGCTGCCGAGTTGACCGAAGCATCGGCGGGCGACGATCCGCTGGCGCTGTTCGTCCGCTGGTTCGACCAGGCCCGCGCCACGATCGACCCCGAGGCGCCGTGGTACGAAGTCAACGCGATGACGCTGGCCACCGCCGACGCCGCGGGCCGACCTTCGGCGCGGGTGGTGCTGCTCAAGGATTTCGACGGCGAGGGATTCGTCTTCTTCACCAACTACGCCTCGCGCAAGGGTCGTGAAATCGCCACGCAACCTCAGGTTGCACTTTGTCTGCACTGGCCGTGGCTGGAACGGCAGGTGCGCGTGGAAGGCCCGGCCTCACGGATCGACCGCGCCGCGTCGGAGCAATACTTCCGGGGGAGGCCGCGCGGCAGCCAGCTCGGGGCGTGGGTGTCCGAACAATCCGAGCCGATCACGCGCCGGGCGATGGTCGAACGTCTGGCCGAACTTGAAAACAAGTATGCGGACATGGATATCCCTTGTCCGCCCCATTGGGGAGGGTATTGTGTTCACCCGGAGACCATCGAGTTCTGGCAGGGCCGACCCAATCGGTTGCATGATCGGATCGTGTTCGCGCGTGAAGCGGGCGGTTGGCGGCGCATGCGCATCGGGCCGTGAGGCGACTTGCCGCAATCGGTCGGACAGCGGTGGTCTTGGTTGCTACAATAAAAGCCGATGCGTCGCGGGAACGGGTCGTCCGCGAGGTTGCTACTTTCGCCTCACCGTACTGGAGTATGAGTGAATTCAGGTGCAACGCGCATCCGATCAGGTACGGGTACTTTTACTATTCGCGCTAACAACAACGAAGGAGAATGCGCAATGACAGTCGGATTGATTCGTGGAACGTGTCTGACACTGCTGGTGGCCGCGATGGCCCTGGTGGGTTGCCAGACGGAACAGAAAGCTCAAGATGACAACGCGCCCAAGACGCGCTACGCGCACGGCTATCCGGGCGAACATCCGGAATCGCACACCAAGCCCACCACCGTGTCGGTCAACGAAGAGAAGGCGGCGCCGGCGAAAACGGGCATGGTCAGCACGGCCATCGCGATCCCCACCGGCAACCGCGCGACCAGCGGCATGCTGATCGAAAAAATGGCCCCCGCCGAGGTCTCCGTCGGCCAGTCCTACGACTACACCATCAAGGTGACCAACCTCACCAGGCAAAGCCTCAGCGAGGTCACCATCACCGACACCATCGAAGGCAAGTTCGACCTGGCCAGCTCGTCGCCCGAAGGCAAACGGGCGCGCGGCGACCTGACCTGGCAACTCGGCTCGCTGGCGCCGGGCCAGAGCCAGACCATCACCCTCACCGGCAAAGCGACCGGCGAAGGCACGATCGAGAACTGCGTCACCGGGTCGTACGCCCTGGCCGCCTGCCTGGCGACCAACGTCACCCAGCCCGCGCTCGATCTGACCAAGACGATGGACAGCCAAGCGATGATCTGCGACGTGATCAACTCGCAGATGATCGTGACCAACAACGGCACGGGCGACGCGACCAATGTCATGATCGTCGACGAACTGCCCGAAGGTCTGACCACGACCGACGGCATGAAGACGCTGAAGTACAAGGTCGGCACGCTGCCCGCCGGCGAGTCGCGCAAGATGACCGCCCAGCTCAAGGCCAGCAAGACCGGCACCTTCACCAACACCGCCAACGCCACCGCCGACGGCGGCCTCGAGGACTCGGCCTCGGCCAAGGTCACCGTCCGTCAGCCCGTGCTGACGCTCAAGAAGACCGGCACGGAGAAGACCTACGGCGGCCGCGACATCGAGTACACGATCACCGTCAGCAACACCGGCGACGGTGCGGCCAAGGATGTCAAGATCACCGACGGCGTGCCCGCGACGACCTCGTTCGTCTCGGCGACCAACGGCGGCCGCCTGGCCGGCGACTCGGTCGTCTGGAACCTCGGCACGCTCGAGCCCGGCCAGAGCCGCAAGGTCAGCATGACCGTCAAGTCGTCGACGTTGACGACCGTGAACAACAGCGCCGCGGCCAGCGCGGTCTGCGCCGAGGGCGTCACCGCCCGGGCGACCACCGAGGTCGTGGGTATCCCCGCGATCCTGCTGGAGGTCGTCGACCGTGACGGCGGCGTCGACTACGACCCGGTCGAAGTCGGCGACAACGTCGTGTACGTGATCACCGCGACCAACCAGGGCTCGCTGAAGGACATGAACATCCGCATCACGGCCACACCGGAAAACGCCGATTTCGTCAGCGCCTCGGGCGCCACGAACGGCCAGTTCCGCAACGGCACGGTTGAGTTCGCGCCGCTGGATGAACTGGGGCCGAAGCGGGAGGCCATGTGGAAGGTCACCGTCAAGGCGACCGAGCCGGGCAATGTCCGCTTCAAGGTCACCATGCGGACCAACGAGTTGGGCGATCGTCCGGTTGAGGAAACCGAAGCGACCAACTTCTACGAGTAAGTGAAGCAACCGACGCCTTCGGGCGTCCGGTTTTCACGACAATGACGGCGGCGCGGCGCACAGCGTCGCGCCGCCGCTTTCATGCACCCCTCAGTACCTCGCGGAGAGCCCTCGCCATGATGCTGATTCAGATTCTGGCCCAGACCCCGAACGACGCGAACGCGGTTGCGGCCGAGGCTGCCCAGACCCTGGACGAGAAAGCGATGGGTTACCTGGAGACGTATGGCGTGCCGGCGCTGGTGGCGCTGGTGCTGCTGTTCGCGTCGTTCATTCTGGCCAGTTGGGTCGGGTCGATGGTCCGGCGCAGTTGCCAGCGGGCGAAGCTGGAGCTGACGCTGGCGCGGTTTTTCGGGAAGATCGCGAGCTGGGCCGTGCTGGTCATGGCGATCCTGTCGATTCTGAATTACTTCGGGGTGCAGACGACGAGTTTCGCGGCGGTCATCGGTGCCTCGGCGTTGGCGATCGGGCTGGCGTTCCAGGGCACGCTGTCGAGTTTTGCCGCGGGAATCATGCTGCTGATCTTTCGGCCGTTCAAGGTCGACGACGTGATCAAGGTCGCCGGGGAGACGGGCAAGGTTTTCGAGATCGACCTGTTCACGACGGTGATGGACACCTTCGACAACCGCCGCATCATCGTCCCCAACAGTTCGGTGTTCGGGTCGACGATCGAGAACATCACGTTTCATCCGACGCGGCGGGTCGACGTGAACGTGGGCACGGACTACGGGGCGGACCTGGACGAGGTGCGCCGGGTGCTTCACGAGGCGGTCGGGAGCATCGACAAGGTCCACGCCGACCCCGAGCCGGTCGTTTACCTGCTGGAGATGGGCGACAGTTCGATCAACTGGGTGGTCCGGGTGTGGACGGACACGCCGGAGTTCTGGGCGGTGCGTGAGGCATTGACCTGTGCGATCAAGCAGCACCTGGACGAGGCGAAGATCACGATACCGTTTCCGCAGATGGACGTGCACCTGGACCCGCCGGCGAGCGCCTGAGCAGGAACGCCGCACCCAACGTCCCGCCCAGGACCAGGGCCGAGGGCTCGGGCATTTGCGGCGGGTTGAGCAGGCCCGGGCTCAATCGCGGATCGTCGGGGTTGAGGGTTTCGTAATCATTCGGCAACCGCGGCGGTTCTTCGGCGCGCCACGCGGTCTGGCCGGGGTCCATCGTCACGATCGTCTCGCCCAGCCGCGCGTGCGCGGTCCAGCCCCATGCCGGGTTGACGACGATCGACACCGCATCGAGCACATCGGGGGTGTTCGGGTCGTTGGCCCACTGTTCGGGGTCCGGCGGGCCGTCGTCGATATCCCACGTGGGCAGGCCGTCGAAGATGACCAGCCGCCGCGCACCGCCCCAGGGACCGGCCAGATCCAACGCATCGACCTGAACCGAGCGGGTGTAGCTGATCGTGGTGAACGGTTGCTCGTGAACGAGCGCGGTATGCATCGCTGGGTCGAGGTCGAACGTGAGCAGTTGCCGGGGCTTGTTGGTGGTGCCGGGTTGGGCGTTGAAGACGCCCAGCGTCAGCGTGGGGTGGGACCGGCCGACGGTGATTTCAACGTACCGGCCGGCGGGTGAGGCGGCGTCGGTGTTGATTTCGCTGAAAAAGGCGTCGCCCGCCGCGACCTGGCAGCACAGCGTCACCATCGCCACGATGCTGCCGAACCCCCCGATGCCCCAATGCCAGGGTCTCTCCTTCATCCGGGTGGCGAGTCTACCACGGTGACGGCATGGTGTCACCGGAAATTGGATTGCGATTCGGTTGCGACCGGCGGCGAGGCGGGGCTTGTGGTCGATGGGGCGGGGGTTTAACGTGGCGTCACCCCTGTCCCGACGGAGCGAATCGATGAAAGCCGTGATGTTGATGTTCGACTCGTTGAACCGCCACATGCTCGGGCCATACGGCTGCGACTGGACGCATGCGCCGAACTTTGCGCGTCTGGCCGAGCGTTGCGTGACGTTTGACCGCAGCTACGTGTGTTCGATGCCGTGCATGCCGGCGCGGCGCGATCTGCACACGGGCCGGCCGAACTTCCTGCACACCGGCTGGGGACCGATCGAGCCGTTCGACCGGTCGGTCATCTCGATGCTCGGCGAGGCCGGCGTGTACACCCACCTCGTCAGCGACCACTACCACTACTGGGAAGACGGCGGCAGCACGTACCACACGCGCTACCACTCGTGGCAATGCTTCCGCGGCCAGGAAGGCGACCCGTTTGTCGGCCAGGTCGCCGACCCGCCGATCCCCGACCACATCAACGCCAAGGGTCGACGCAGCGACTGGGTCAATCGCCCGTTCCAGCGCCGCGAGCAGGACCTGCCGCAGACGCAGACCGTCGATGCGGGCATCGACTTCATCGATCGCAACCACGACCAGGACAACTGGTTTCTGCAGATCGAATGCTTCGACCCGCACGAGCCGTTCGTGAGCAACCATCGGTATCACGACCTGTACGACGACCAGGGCTACGACGGGCCGCTGCTCGACTGGCCGGGGTATCGGGAGGTGACCGAAACGCCGGAGCAGGTCGAACACGGCAAGCGGAACTACGCGGCATTGCTGAGCAAATGCGACGCTTCGGTGGGGGACGTGCTGGATGCGTTCGACCGGTACAACCTGTGGGAGGACACGATGCTGATCGTGTGGACCGACCACGGGTTCATGCTGGGCGAGCACGGGTGCTGGGCGAAGAACTGGATGCCGCTGTACGAGGAGGTCAGCCACACGCCGCTGTTTGTGTACGACCCGCGCCCCCGGAAGGAAGGCAAGGCCCCGGCCGGCCAACGGCGCAGCGCGCTGGTGCAGCCGGCGATCGATCTGGGGCCGACGCTGCTGGACTTCTTCGGGCTCGAACCGATCGAACACATGACCGGCAAGGTGCTCGCGCCGGTGCTGGACAACGACACGCCGGTGCGCGACGCGGCGATCTTCGGGTACTTCGGCAACCGCGTGAACATCACCGACGGGCGCTACGTCTACTACCGCCTGCCGGCCGATACGGGTCCGTTGAATCGGTACACGCTCATGCCGTGCAACATGCGCGGGTTTGTGAACGGCCATCAACTGACCGGCGCACAACTGGGCGAGCCGTTCGGCTTCACGCGGGGCGCGCCGACGTTGAAGATTCACATGGCCGACGCCGGCGGCGAACCGAAGGACGACCGCTGGGGCGATCTGCTGTTCGACCTTGAAACCGACCCGGATCAGCAGAACCCGATCGATGACGACGCGGTCAAGGCGCGGTTGTGCGAACGGATGAGCGAGTTGATGCGTGAAGCCGAGGCCCCGGCCGAGCAGTTCGAGCGGATGGGTTTGACCTGATCGCGGTTACGGCGACTGCGCGACAGGCGGTTGCTCGTCGCTGGCGGCGGAATCGGCCGGGCCGTGCGTATCGACCTGGTCCGACGGCGGGGGTAGGAGTTCGTTTTGCGGCGACTTGCCCGCGTCGGCGAGATCGCGCAGGTGCTGGCGGTGGCCGACCTTGTACGCGGTCACGACGATGAACCCGAAGATGACCAGGAAGATCATCCCGACGAACCGGCCGCGCAGGAAGATCATCGACCCGCCCAACGCCGCGAAGCCCAGCGCCACGATATAGAGCACCAGCACCGCCTGCTTCACGCTCAGCCCGGAGCGGATGAGCTGGTGGTGAATGTGCTGGTTGTCGGGGCTGAAGATGGGCTTGCCGCGCATCTTGCGGCGGACGATCGCCAGCGACGTATCCAGCATGGGCAGGGCATAGACCATCAACCCGGCCATGACCAGTTGCGGATCGCCGCGTTCGGCGAGCATGAGGATCAGCGTCACGCTCAGGTACCCCAGCAACAACGATCCGGCGTCGCCCATGAAGATGTTGGCCGGGTTGAAGTTGTACGGCAGGAACCCGAGCACGGTCCCCAGCAACGCCAGGCACAACACGATCCGCACCGGATCCTGCAGGATCGAGTAAGCGCCGTCCGGCCCGTACACGCCCATGGCCAGCCCGACGCAGATGAACGTGAAGCCCAGGGCCACGGCGCCGGTCACGCCCGCGGCCAGGCCGTCGAGCCCGTCCATGAGGTTGGTCGCATTGCATCCGCCGAGCACGAGCATCGCCACGAACAGCGCCCCCAGCCAGTAGGCCGGGTCCATCCAGTGCGGCTCCATGCCGACGAACGGGATCGGGCCGTCGATGCCGATCAGTTGCACGGCGGTGTGAATGATGCCGGCGGCCAGGTCGGTGCCGACGGTCTGGCTGGCGAGCAACGCCGCGGCGAGCAACTGCCCGCCGACCTTGACCCGTGGGCTGATGCCGTACACGTCGTCGATCAGACCGACCAGGCAGATGATCATCGCCCCGGCGAGGATGCTGAACGGGAAGCTGATCGAGGAGACCATGCCGCCTTCGCTGCCGTGCGAGGTGTGCGGCTCGATGAAGAAGCACACGATCACGCCCGCCAGCCACCCCAGAAACAGCGCCACCCCACCGAGGTACGCCACCGGCTCCAGGTGCGCCTTGCGCTTCAGGTCGGGCCAGTCCACGATGCCGTTGGCGATCGCGAGCTTGCGCATGATGGGTGTGGCGATGAACGTCACGACAAACGCCGCGGCGAACACCCACACGTACGGCGCCAACACCTTCCCCGCGGTGTAGTGCGGCGCGTCGGCGGTGGCTTGTGCCAGCAGGCTAAGCATGTTGCGTCCGCTCCATCGATCCGGCCCGCGCCAGGTCGATCAACTCCGTGAGAATCGCGTCGAGGCTGCGCGTCGGCCGATAACCGATCGCTTCACCCACCCGGGTCAGGTCCGGCACGCGCCGCCGCAGGTCGTCGAACGCCGTGCCGTACGCCTTCTCGTAAGGCACGTGGCACTTGCCCGCGGTCGACCCGCTCAACTCGATCACCCGATCCGCCACGGCGTTGATGCTCCATTCCTCGTCGCTGCCGAGATTGAAGACCCGACCATGACAGTCGGCCCGCCCCAACAGCTTCGGCAACGCCCGCACCACGTCGCTGACGTGGCAGAAACAACGCGTCTGTTGGCCGTCGCCATACACCTGTATCGGCTCACCGGCCACGGCCCTGTTGACCAGACGCGGCAGAACCATGCCGTATTGCCCCGTCTGGCGGGGGCCGACCGTGTTGAACAGCCGCACGATCACCACCGGCAGGCCGTCCGTCCGGTAATGTGCCAGTGCCAGGTGCTCGTCGAGGGCCTTGGTCATCGCGTAGGACCAGCGGCTGAACATCGTCGAGCCGTAGGTCACGTCGTCATCTTCGCGGAAGGGCACGGCGGTGGACTTGCCGTAGACCTCGCTGCTGCTGGTGATGAGCGTCGGCACGCCCCGCGACGCCGCCGCCCGCAGCAGGCCCGCCGTCTCCACCACGTTGTTCTCGATGCTCGAAACCGGCTGGTCCACGATAAGCTGCACCCCCACCGCCGCCGCCAGGTGATACACCTGGTCGACCCCGTCGAGCCAACTGCCGTCGGACGGGAGATCCGCCACGCGACATTCGGTCAAAGTGCAACGCTCGCCCAGCAGCCCGGCCACGTGATCGCGCCGGCCGGTCGACAGGTCGTCGACCAGGCTCACCCGGTGCCCCCGGGCCAGCAGGGATTCGGCCAGGTGCGAACCGATGAAACCGGCCCCACCCGTGATCAGCACGTGCATTGCCAAATCGAACCATCCTCCAACGGACGTTGGCCACCAAGGCAGGCGAATACATGATAACACAGAATCTGCCGCAGCCGCTTGCGGCTTAGCAGAGGTCTGATAACTCGTCGTGCGCCCGCCGCGCCGCCGCCGCGATCGCTTCACGCCAGTCGCCATCCCCCGCGGACTTTCCATTCCGGGGGCGGGGGTAGAGGATCGAGCGGCTGGCGGTGACCAGCGCTCCCCCACCATCGACGAAGGCGGGTCGAACGTCGTCGAGTCCGCCGCCCTGGGCGCCGTAGCCGGGCAGCAGGAAAATCTGGTGCGGCATGAATTGTCGCATGCGCGCGATGGCCCGGCCCTGCGTCGCGCCGACCACCGCGCCCACGGCGCTGTAACCGCTTTGCCCGATCGAACCGGCGCCCAGCGAGGCGACCAGCGCGGCGGTCGCTTCGGCCACCGTGCGGCCGTCGGCCAGCGGCAACTCCTGCACACTCGCGCTGCCCGGGTTGCTCGTCCGCACCAGCACGAACAGCCCCTTGCCGGCAGAAGCGGCCATCTCGACAAACGGCGCCAGCGAGTCGTCGCCCATGTAAGGGCTGACCGTGACCGCGTCGACGTGCGGTCGGCCGATCGTCGCCGCCGCGTAGTGCTCGCTGGAGATGCCGATGTCGCCCCGCTTGGCGTCGAGGATGACGATCAGGCCCGCCTGATGCGCCTGAACCATCAACTCATCCAGCACAACCATGCCGGGGGCGGGGGGGCCATGGCGCTCGAAGCAGGCCGACTGGAACTTCACCGCCGCCGCGACCGGCGCCGCGGCCTCGATCACGCCGCGGCAAAACGCCCCGATGCGCTCCAGCGGTTCGCCGGTCAAAGCATCCGGTAAACGCTCGACCACGGGATCGAGCCCGACGCACAGCGGCGCCCCGACCCGCTCGATCCGGGCCTGCAGGCGATCGGCGAAATGTTGCAGTGCATCACCCATGCGGCTAAAGATGGAGTCTACCGCAAACCACGGCCACCCGCCGCCAACGACCCCCTTCGTCAAGCAAGATGGATCGGACATGAACAGTTCACCGCACAACGTCGCGCCTCAACGCGTGCTGGTCACCGGCAACGCCGGCCACATCGGACGTGTCGTCGCCGCGGCTCTGGCCGAGCGCGGCCACGATGTCCGCGGCTTCGACCGCCGGGACGCCGACAACGTCGCCCAACACATTACCGGCGACCTGGCCGATCCCGACGCCTGCGGTCGGGCGGTCGACCACATCGACACCGTCGTGCATCTGGCCGCGATGCCCAAGGCGAACGCCACGTGGGAACAATTGCTCAAGCCCAACGTGATCGGCCTGTACCACATGTTCGACCAGGCCCGGCAGGCCGGCGTGCGGCGCATGGTCCTCGCCTCCAGTGTCAACGCCTGCAACATGCACAAACGCAGCCGCGAACAGCGGCCCATTCACGTCGAGGACGGCCCGGCGCCGGGCAACCTGTACGGCGTGACCAAGGTCTGGGCCGAGGAAATGGGCCGACACTTCGCCATCCTCCACGGCCTGCAGACACTGGCGGTGCGCCTCGGCTGGTTTCCCCGAAACACCCGCGAAAAGCAGCGCCTGGATGAACGCCGGGGTTGGAACACGTTTCTCAGCCACGACGATACACGCCGCTTCTTTGTCCACGCCGTCGAGGCGACCGGCGACTGGCAATTCGAAATCGTCTTCGCCATCAGCCGACCCCATACCGTCAATGACTATGATCCGGAGCCGGCCCGACGCCTGCTGCGCTACGAGCCGCGCGACGTGTTCCCCGATGGATGTCAGTACGATGAATGATACATCCGACGAACCGCGACCCAGGCGCCTCGACCTGAAAAAGGACGAAGGTCTGACCGTCGAGTGGGACGACGGCCACACGAGCTTCTATTCCGTCAAGGTGTTGCGACGACTCAGCCCTTCGGCCGACATGCGCGAGCTGCGCGACCAGCAGCAACGCAACCCGTTGACCGTGTTGCCCGACTCGGCCGCCCACCACCACGGACCGCTGACCGTGACCGACGCCGAACTCGTCGGCAACTACGCCCTCCGCCTGCACTTTTCCGACGGCCACCACACGGGCATCTACTCGTGGGAGTACCTGCGGAAGATTGACCCGGAGAAGGGAGATCGTTGATTCGTTAACCCGCCGATGCCGCGATCATGGGACGGATTAACGAGCCAACGAATTAACGAGTTAACGTCTGTGTTTCACTTGGTATGATGCACGGTTCGAATCACCGTGAAAGGACGAAAGACCGCTATGCCTACCCCCCCCCACCGTATCTACAACTTTTCCGCCGGGCCGTGCACGTTGCCGGTCGAGGCCCTCGAGGCGGCGCGCGATCAGATCGTCGACTACCAGGGCTCGGGGATGAGCCTGATCGAGATGTCGCACCGCTCCAGGCCGGTCGATGAGGTGCACAACCGCGCCCTGGAACTGGTGCGCGAAATCCTCAACGTCCCGGACCACTTCAAGGTCCTGTTCCTCGGCGGCGGGGCGACGCTGCAGTTTTCCATGATCCCGATGAACCTGCTCCGCGACGGCGCCAGCGCCGACTACACCCACTCGGGCGCATGGGCCAAGAAGGCCATCGGCGACGCCAAGGCGATCGGGAAATGCAACGTCATCTGGTCCGGTGAGGATCGGGATTTCATGACCCTGCCCGATCCGGCGAGCATCGAAGCGACCGACGGCGCGGCGTACCTGCACCTGACCTCCAACGAAACCATCGGCGGCGTGCAGTGGAAAGACTTCCCCAATGTGAACGTGCCGCTGGTCGCCGACATGTCCAGCGACATCATGAGCCGGCCGCTGCCGATGGAGAAGTTCGGCATCATCTACGCCGGGGCCCAGAAGAACATCGGCCCCGCGGGCGTGGCGCTGGTGCTCATTCGCGACGACCTCCTCGAACGTTGCCCCGACGATATGCCGCTGTACCTGAACTACCCCAAGCATGCCGACGCCAACGCCATGCTCAACACGCCGCCGGTGTTCCAGATCTGGTTCATCCAGCTCGTGCTCGACTGGCTCAAGGACAAGGGCGGGCTGACGTGGGCGCAGGACATGGCCGCCAAGCGCAGCAAGATCCTCTACGATACGATCGATCGGCACGGCGCGTTCTACCGCTGCCCGGTGGACAAGCAGTTCCGCTCAACCATGAACGTCGTCTGGCGTTGCCCGAACGAGGAGCTTGAGAAGAAGTTCATCGCCGAGGCCGACGCCGCCGGTCTGAGCGGGCTCAAGGGTCACCGCAGCGTCGGCGGCTGCCGCGCGTCGATCTACAACGCCATGCCCCTCGAAGGCGCCCAGGCCCTGGCCGACTTCATGGACCAGTTCGCGCAGGCGAATGGTTGATCAATCCAACTTTTGATAGCCGGCGATTCTGATCGCCGGCAAAGACCGGGCATCACAAATGCCCGGCTATCACGGGTCGACCAATGTTGCTTCGACTTCGTGCAGTCTGCCGTCGCCGAAGGCGGGGACGGTGTTGCCGTCGATCGGTTGGCCGTCGACGACGAGTTGAACCTTCGCCTTTTGCAGGCCGGCGGGATTTTTGAACTGCACGTGGTAGCGTGCGCCGCGGAAGTCGCGGGTGAGTTCGCATTCTTTCCAGGTAGACGGCAGGCACGGGTCGATGCGCAGGCCGTCGAAGTCGGCGCGGACGCCGAGGATGCCTTCGGTCATCGCGCGGAAGAACCACCCGCCGGCGCCGGTCATCCAGGCGAACTGGGTTTCGCCGGCCCGACGATTGTCCGGGCCGATGTACTGGTTGGTGAACGCGTAAGGCTCGCAATGGGAATGGGTCGACGGGGTCACGTCGTTGTCGGGCATGACCTTCATCCAGGTATCCAGCGCCGCGTCGCCGCGGCCGGCCTGGCAGTCGGCGAGGATCTTGAACCCGCTGGCGTGGCAGTACGGCGTGCCGTTCTCCCACATGCCCGGGGCGATCGTGCTCACCCGACCCACGCGCGGCTGGGGCCTGGTGTAAGGCGGGTCGAACGTCTTGAACCCGTAAGGCGTGGCCAGGTGCTTGTCGACCTGCTCGAAAAGTTGCGCCGCCTGCTCGTCGTCGACGATGCCCGCAAGCACCGCCCACACCTGCGGCAACAACCAGATGCGACCTTCCTCGTTGTCGTGCGAACCGATGCGCTCGCCGAGGTCGTTGATCGCGCGGAGAAACCACGCACCGTCCCACGCCTGTTCGTGAATCGTCTTCGTCAGCTTCTCCGCCCGGCCGAGCAATTCATCAACGAGCGGCTTGTCGGCGAGCGTGCGGTCGGCGATGCCCGCGGCGACCTTGAGGCTGAACACGATGCCGATGGTGGTCCAGACGCTTTCGCCCTTGCCGTCGAGATCGACGCCGGTGAGCGAGTCGTTCCAGTCGCCGAAGCGGCAACGGACCAGCCCGCGCGGGCCGAGGTCTTCGGATGAATGGCGAAGGCCCTGCAGTGTGTGCTGCCACACCGTCGCCTCGCCGGCGTCGAAGTAAGGCACGACCCTGTCGAGGATCGACGCGTCGCCGCTTTCCTTGATGTAGGCGTCGACGACCGGGGCGATCCAGACGGGCCCGTCGGAGTAATGGTGGTCATCGACCGGCAGCCAGCCGCGCAGGGTGTGGCCGTCGGTATACTGGTGCTGCAGGCACTCGGCGAGCATGTCGCGGGTATATTCCAGGTCGAAGCTGGCCGTGGCCCAGAGAAGCTGCATCGCATCGCGGAAGCCGCGGCCGTTGTCCGAGCCGACGTCCGCGTAGATCTGCACCTGCTGCTTGAGCCAGCCGTTGGTCAGGTAGTTGATCTTCGGCTCGGGGGTGCGGATGACCAGCCGCTGCATCAACTCCTGCTTGTGCCCCCGGAAGGATTCGTACTCGGCATCGACCGCGCCCGGCTTACGCAGCGGCGCAAGCATCGCCCCGGCTTCCTCCGCGCCTTCGCACGCGCCGATGAAAAGGTTGAACGTGATCGACTCGCCGGCATCCAGGTCGAGCTTCTGTTCGCCGGCGATGCAGAGCTTTTCATTGGCCCCGAGGCTGCCGCGGCAACCACCGGCCAGCACGGCGGCCGGTCGATCGACCAGCCCGTAGTTGCCGAGGAACTGTCGCCGGCTGGTGTCGAAGGCGTCGATCGGGCGGTCGGAGGCGAGGAAGGCGTTGTAACCCGGATGGGGGCAGTCGGGGTTGGAATTGAAGCCGAACACGACATTGGCGTTGCGATCAAACTCGCCGAGCAGTGACGAGTAGTAATCGCAGTACTGCGTGTAACCGCCGAGCAGCAGGTCGACGAAGCTGAACCATTGCAGTGTCGCCGGCGCGGCCCGGTGGTTGGTCACGGTGATCGTCCAGCATTCGCACTTGCCTTCGCGCGGGACGAACCATCGCATGTTGACCGCGATGTCGCGGCGACGAGATTCGATGATCGAGTAGCCCAGCCCGTGTGTGCAACTGAAAGCATCCAGTTCCGCCTGCACCGGGTGCCAGCCCGGCGACCACAGGTCGCCCGACTCCGCGTCGCGAATGTAGAAGTACCGGTGGCCGTCGCGAACGAGGAGGTTGCGGCCGCGGCGATCGATGGCCTGGATGGCGCGTTCCTTGTAAGCGCCGTCGCCGCCGCCGTGCTGGTTGACGCCGGCGATGAACCGGCGATTCCAGGCGTAATTCATCAGCCCGCGCGGGGTGTCGGGCTCGGTGACGACGAACTCGGTTCCATCATTTTCAAAACGGCCGATGCTGCTGGTGGTCGCGGTCATGGGTGGGTCCTGCGGTCGGGGATGGGGGTGGGGGATCGGAGTATACCGGCCGCCTGTCGGCGGCGAAATCCGAATGACGCATGACGAATGACGAACGAAGCGAAGCCCCCTCAACCCGGCTGGGGAAGTGGATGTAAATCGGCTACAGTGACGCCATGGCCATGACCACGCCATATCTCAACGACGCCCCCCGCTTCGACGGCGCGACGATGCTGCTGGCGTTCACCGGCTGGATGGACGGCGGCGAGGTATCGACCGGCACCGTCCAGCGTCTGGCCGAGCAGTTCGACGCCAAGGCGTTCGCCAGCATCGATCCCGAGGGCTACTACATCGAAAGCTTTCCGGGGGCGATGGAAGTGGCGGCGATGTTTCGGCCGCACGTGAAGGTCAGCCACGGCGTGATCGAGTCGTTCACGCCGCCCGGCGCGGTGTTCTACGCCTCGCATGATCCGGACCTGGTGTACCTGATCGCGCGCGAGCCGAACCTGCGCTGGCAGAGCTTCGCCGAGCGCGTCCTGGACCTGGCGGAGAAGGTCGGGGTGCGCCGCCTGGTGTTCGTCGGCAGCTTCGCCGGGGCCGTGCCCCACACGCGCGAGCCGCGCCTGCACACCTCGGTCACCGATGCGGAACTGCTGATCGAACTGGCCGAGTACGGCGTGCGGCCCAGCGACTACGAAGGCCCGGCCAGCTTCTCGACGTACCTGATGACTCTGGCCCGGTTTCGCAAGTTGCAGATGATCAACCTCGTGGCGGAGATCCCCGCTTACATCGAGGGCCGCAACCCCATGAGCATCGAGGCGGTCACGCGGCGGTTGGCGGCGATCCTCGGCGTGTCGGTGGACCTGCCCCAGATGCGCAGCGACAGCGACGACTGGGAGCGCGAGGTCTCCGAACGTGTGGAAGAAAACGAAGAGCTGGCCGAGCAGATCCGCCAGCTTGAAGAAGCTTATGACGATGACCTGATCGAGAGCGAATCGGACCGCGACTGGATGGACGGTCACAAGGAATAACACGACCCATGGGCGTTCCCCTTCTGGACTTGAAGCGTCAGTACGAACCGCTGGCCGAGGAAGTCGAAGCCGCGGCGCTGGAAGTGTTGCGCAGCGGCATGTTCATCGGCGGGCCGACGCTCGAGCGGTTCGAGGCGGCGTTGGCGTCGTACTGCGGCGCGGCCCATGCCGTGGGCGTCAGTTCCGGGTCCGATGCGCTGCTGGCGTCGCTGATGGCGTTGGAGGTCGGCGCGGGCGACGAGGTGATCACCACGCCGTTCACCTTCTTCGCCACCGTCGGGGCGATCGCGCGGCTCGGCGCCCGGCCGGTGTTCGTCGACATCGACCCGGTCACGTACAACCTCGACCCCCGGCCGGCGGGCGAGGCGATCACGCAGAAAACCAGGGCGATCCTGCCGGTTGATCTGTACGGCCAGCCGGCCGACTACGCCGCGCTGCAACGGATCGCCTGCGACCACAACCTGCCGATCGTCGAGGATGCGGCCCAGGCCATCGGCGCGACGCTCGACGACCAGCGTGCGGGGACGTTCGGCCTGGCCGGTTGCTTCTCGTTCTACCCGACGAAGAATCTTTCCGCCGCGGGCGATGCCGGGGCCATCGTCACCAACGACGACGCGCTGGCCCACAAGCTCGGCGTGATGCGCAACCACGGCATGGATCCGCGTTACTACTACCGCATGATCGGCGGCAACTTCCGCCTCGACGCGATGCAGGCGGCCGTGCTCAGCGTGAAGCTCAAGCACATCGACGAATGGAACGCCGCCCGCCGCGCCGTCGCCGGCCGATACGATCAGCTTTTCGCCGACGCCGGGCTCGCCGAACACGTCACACTGCCGGTCGACCGCACCGGGGGGTCGGTGTATCACCAGTACGTGATCCGCACGGCCCGGCGTGACGAACTCGAACAGCACCTGCGCGACCAGGGGATCGGTTGCGCGATTTTCTATCCGCTGTGCCTGCACGAGCAGGAATGCTTCGCGTACCTTGGGCACCGGCGCGGGGACTTCCCCCAGGCCGAGCAGGCGGCCGGCGAAGTGCTGGCGCTGCCGATGTTCCCGGAGCTGACCGAGACCGAGCAGGACCAGGTCGTCTCGACCATCAAGGGGTTCTTTCACCCGTAATCAACAGCATGGAGTGTTGCCGTGAGTCATGACATTCGCCCCACCGCCGGGGACAGCGACTGGTTTGTGAACGATCGATTCGGCTTGTTCATTCACTGGGGCCTGTACTCGCTGGGTGCGCGGCACGAGTGGCTCAAGAGCCGCGAACGCATCGACGACGCCACGTATGAAAAGTACTTCCGCCACTTCGACCCGGACCTTTACGATCCGAAGCAGTGGGCGGCGGCGGCAAGTAGCGCAGGGATGAAGTACTTCGTCATCACCACCAAGCACCACGAAGGTTTTTGCCTGTGGGATTCGCAGCTCACCGATTACAAGGCGCCGAACACCCCGGCCGGACGCGACCTGCTGCGGCCGATGATCGACGCCTTCCGCGAGCAGGACATGAAGGTCGGCCTGTATCACTCGCTGATCGACTGGCATCACCCCGACTACGTCATCGATCGCAACAACCATCCGCAGCGCGGCCTGAGCGACGACGAACTGGCCCAGGCCAACCAGGGCCGGGACCCGATGAAGTATGCCGACTACCTGCACGCGCAGGTGCGCGAGCTGCTCAGCGACTTCGGCAAGATCGACATCATGTGGTTCGACTTTTCGTTCGTCGACGAGAAAGCCCGCGAGGACTTCACCAAAGGCAAGGGACGCGAAGCGTGGAAGAGCGCGGAGCTGGTCAAGATCATCCGCAAGCTTCAGCCGCAGATCCTGCTGGACAATCGGCTGGACCTGCCGGACGTGCCCGAATCGTGGGACTTCCTCACGCCCGAGCAGACGCAACCGCGCGGCTGGGTCGAGCACGAAGGCCAGCGCGTCGTGTGGGAAGCCTGCCAGACGTTCAGTGGATCGTGGGGCTATTACCGTGACGAGCTGACCTGGCGGAGCACGACCGACCTGCTGGTCACGCTCATCGACTGCGTCAGCAAGGGCGGAAACCTGCTGTTGAACGTCGGCCCCACCGGCCGCGGCGCGTTCGATGAGCGGGCGCTGGTGCGCTTGAACGAGATCGGCAATTGGATGTATCGCCACGGCCGATCGATTTACGGATGCACGCAGGCCCCGGATGAATTCGCCACGCCGCGGGACTGTCGCCTCACCTACAACCCCGACACGAAGCGGCTGTACCTGCACCTGCTGGCCTGGCCGTATCGCCATGTCCACCTCGATGGCGGGATATTCAAGCAGCGCGTCGAATACGCCCAGTTCCTCCACGATGCCGGGGAGATCGGCCTGGGCATGGACCAGTGGCACGCCAGGCACGCCGGCCTCAGCGAAGACACGCTGACGCTGACCCTGCCGCAGTCCAAGCCCAACGTCGCGATCCCCGTCGTTGAACTGTTCCTGAAGGACTGACCGCCCGACATGCACCAACCGGCCGGCTCGACATGGCGCAGGCGACTCGTGCGCGGATGCGTGGCCGGGCTGATTGTCGTTGTGGCCGGCTACATCACCTGGTGCATTTATCTGGGTCGGGCGCACCGCGTGGTCCTGGTCAACGGCCTCAACATCCCCTACCCGGTGCAGATCGGCGACGCGGTGTTTGAACTCCCGGCCAAGGCGGAGGTCACCGCGCCCATTCCCGATGGGCCGTTCATCGCCGAGGCGATCGGCCTCGATCTACCCGTATCGGTGACCGGCGAGTTCAACACCGCATGGTGGGCGCGACCCTTTGACCGGCGCACCGCGATCATCAACGTCGACGCTGCGGCGGTGTTCCAGGTCGAGTCCTCCGCCATGGGCACACGCGCCCGCACACTGCACGTCGGCGACGGCTTCTACCTGTTTGAACCGGACAACACCCGGCGGCTGCACCCCCACGACGACCAGGCCCTGCTTCAAAGGATGCTGGCGATCGCCGCGCCCGATGATCTGGTGAGCTTATGCCTCACCCGCGCGATTTACGAACCGGACAATGAGCTGTTCGTGAGGCTGTTGCCGTCGGTGATGGACACCGAGCCGTTGCTCGAATTTCTGCGCGAGCAGTGCGCGATGCGGCCGCTGCGTGTGGAGATGCATCGCACGTACCAGGATGTGATCGACAAGGTCGCCCCTGACTTCGACCGCGTGGCGGCGTATCGCGCCCTGTTGGATGAAGAGCCGAACGACCCGGTGCGGCAATACCTGCTGGCGCGCGTGTTGCCCGACGAACGCGAAGCCGCGGCCAATTTTGAAGCTGCCGCCGGGCATGACCCAACCGGCCGCAGTCATGGCGGGCTGGCGTGGCTGGCGCTGTGCGCCGGGGAGGGTGAGAAGGCGCTGGCCGCGGCCGAGCAAGCCCTGGCGCGCGACCCGAACAAGCCGAGCTTTGAACATCTGCGGCAGGCCGCCCGGCATGCCACCGCGCGGTACGACCCGTTGTGCCGGTACTGGTCGCAACGACTGGGCGAATCCCCGCTCAACACCGAAGCGGCGCTCGAACGGGTTGGCTTGCACACGCAAGCCGGTCGTCCGGATGTGGCCCAGACGATCGCCGCCGACTTTCTGCGGCGGGCCGACGCGGTCTGGCCGGGCGAACACATCACGCAGTGGCGCTCGGCGTTCGATTTGCGAATGGCATCCGCGACCGGCGATGTCGAGGCAGCCCGGCGTGCTCTGAGGTCCGTCGCCGACCAGCCCACCGCGGCATGGATGCTGGCGTTGCTCGAAGGCCGCGCCGGTGATGCGGCAACGATGCTCGGCAACTGGCCGAACGATCGCGTTGAAGCTTGGGATGACCTGGCCGTGGCCATCGCCGCAGCGATTTCAGGCAAGGACGACCTGGCCGCGGCGCAGCGCCGCCTTGCCGCCGATCGGCTTCAGCATGGCGGCAGCGAAGCGCGCTATCTGGCCCGGGTACTGCGTGGCGATGAACCGGTCGATGTCCCCCGCCTGAAGCGTCTGGCCGTCGATCCGCTGAACAAGCGCATCGCCCTCGTCGCCATCGGACTGGCCGGCCATCCCGACCTCGCCCGCTTCGCCGCGGACAAGCTCAACTACGACCCGACCTGGCCTCGCATCCTCCTGCACCAGGCGGTTATGTCGCTTGATGGCAATGCGCCGTCCGGCGACGATTGACCTACCATATGCACATGCACAGACGCGTCGTCATCGGCATCTCCGGCGCCAGTGGCGCGGCCTACGCCCGCCGCACCATCGAACTGCTCACCCGCGCCGGCGTCGAGATTCACCTGGTCCTCAGCCCGCTCGGCCAGCGGGTGTTGCACGATGAACTGGGCATGGAAGGCGTCGATCCGGCCGCCCTCGCCGGAACCGCTGACCATCGCATCACGCTGCATCACTACCGCGACGTCGGCGCGTCGATCGCCAGCGGGTCGTTCGCGCACGACGGCATGCTCGTCGTGCCGTGTTCCAACAACACGCTCAGCGCGGTGGCGACCGGTTCGAGCAACAACCTGTTGCATCGGGCGGCGAGCGTGACGTTGAAAGAACGCCGCCGACTGGTGCTGTGTCACCGGGAGACGCCGCTGAGTCTGATCGAGATCCGCAACATGGCCGCGGTCACCGAAGCCGGCGCGATCGTCTGCCCGGCCAACCCGGGGTTTTACATGTTGCCCGAGTCGATCGACCAGATCATCGACTTCGTCGCCGGGCGATTGCTCGACCTGGTCGGGGTGGAACATGACCTGTCGACGCGCTGGACCGCGTCGCCGGCCAACCACCGGGCGGAGAAGGATTGACGCATTGTGTGAGAAAGACTGATCGGCATCGCCTCCGCCGGCCCGCCGCATGCCGGAGAACCCGGGCCGACGATCTATCGACCGTCGACCCCGGTCTCCGACCCCTGCGGTGAACGCGGCGCGTCGCGGCGATGGCTCAACGCGACCAGCGTTTCGACGAGTACGCCCTCCAACTGGCGGCGGTCGGCTTGATGGATGAACTCCCGGATGTCCGGCCGAACCGGCGCCGGCTGCGGCATCTTGCCCCCACCGCCCGGCAGGGTGGCCAGCAAACGAATCATCTGTGCATAGACTTCGACGTTGTCCAAGGTCGTGTCCCCGGGGCCCGCGTGATCGTGCCGTCAGCATCGAACCGGATAATCTACAGAAGTCTACGTTTGACTATGCATAATGTCAAAACAGACCGACCGCACCCCGATCGTAGTGAGCCGCGACGCATGACCCAGCGTGAGATCATCAAAATCGCCGTCGAACCCGACGCCAAGCAGGCCATCGACGCCGCCTGCCAGCGGTATGGCATGAGCCAGATCGAACTGGCCAGCCGCATGTACCGGTGGTTCGCCCGGCAGGATGAGACGGTGCAGGCGTCGATCCTCGACCTCCTGCCGTCGGCGCTGGCGCCGGACGTGGCCAAGCTCGTCCTGCAGCGACTCGCGGCCGAGGCGGATGAACCCCAGCCGGCCCGCCGCGCCGCCAAGCGGGCCGAGGACAACGTCCACGTCACCCGCAAGGCGCCCCCCGCGGACCCGTCGCCCCGTCCTCGGCCTCGAAAATCCTGATCACCCAACCCGGTTGCTTCGCACCTTCCGCCCCGCCATCGACCACGACCCGCCGCACACGCACGGGCATCGCTTCACCGCGCTCATCAACGCCGCTCCCAACCGGACCCGTCGCAACCTCCCCTTCCGGGGGCGGGTCGAGGGGGCTGCCGCGCCGGCCACGCGGGCGATCGAACAGCTCGAGCATGCCGGGTTGATTCGTCACATCTAAAATCAACCGCGTCATCGACGTCGCCACCAGATCCGCCATCGCCTCTTCGTCGTCAATACGACCGGGCTGATGATGTTGCCAGGCATGAAACAGCTCATGCAGAAACACGTGCAGACGTTGCGATCGGTCCATGACGTCGGCAATCATGATCCGCTTCGCCAGGTGATCGCACAGCCCCAGGCATGGCTCGCCCCGGTACTGCACGTACCCCCGCACCAGCTCCACCTCATACACAAACGGCCCGACGTCAACCTGCATGACGATCCCCTTAACCGCTAAACGCAAACCCATTCCCGATGGCCCGTGACCTATTCCCGATGGCCGATTTACATACAATCCCCCCATGGCCGGTTTCATGCAACAACTCGTCGCCGCCGGGCGTGATATCAAGCTCGCCCATTCGATCTTTGCCTTGCCCTTCGCCTTGGTCGGCGCGTTCTACGCCGCGAGCGGCCTGCCGCGCTGGGGAGAGGTTGGATTGGTCGTGGCGGCGATGTTTTTTGCCCGCACTTTCGCCATGCTCGCCAACCGTTATTTCGACCGTGACATCGACGCGGCCAACCCGCGCACCGCGGGGCGCGCCTTGCCCGCCGGACGCCTGAACGCCACGTTGGCGCGCGCGATGATGGCCGGCTCGGTCGCTTTGTTCATCCTTACCGCCGCGGGGTTCTGGTTGGTGTACGAAAACGTCTGGCCGATGGCGCTAAGCCCGGTCGTACTCGCGTGGCTGGGGCTGTACAGCCTGACCAAGCGATTCACGCTGGCCTGCCACTTCGTGCTGGGCGGGGCCCTGGCGATCAGCCCGCTGGCCGCGGGTCTGGCGATCGAGCCCGCCGCCTTGCGCGAGCCGACGCTCTGGCTGCTCGCCGGGTTCGTGCTTCTGTGGGTGGCCGGGTTCGACATCATCTACGCCTGCCAGGACATCGACTTCGACCGCGAGCGCGGGCTGGCGTCGATCCCCGCGGCGCTCGGCGAGCGCGGGGCGCTCGTTGCCGCCAAGGTCGCCCATTTCACCGGGCTGTTCAGCCTCGTCGCCATGTATCGGCTCGACTGGACGTTCCGTTATGCCGAGCACCAGTTGACGTTGTGGGCGATCGTTGGCGTCGGCGTACTGCTCATGGTCGAGCATCGTGCCGCGTCGGCCCGCCGCTTCAGCCTCGCCTTCTTCACCGTCAACGGCATCGTCGCCGTCCTCTTCGCCGCCGCCGCCATCGCCGACATCCTGATGACTTGACCGCCGCCCACCCGGTATTACAATCAAACGTTTCATCCAGCCTCCCTAGCTCAACTGGCAGAGCAGCTGACTCTTAATCAGCGGGTTGAAGGTT
>CAYYPN010000007.1:0-24766 GCA_964473545.1 uncultured Planctomycetaceae bacterium | reverse complement strand
CCGGCCGCGGAATGGAAGACGATGAAGCCGCGCCTGCTCGCACAGATCGACGCGAGCAACGACCGCTGGTCGCGGCAGTTGTTCCACGCCTTCGATGAACGTTACTACGGCTCGCATCCGTGGTCGCAGATGCCGGTGGGGCGGCGCGAAGTTGTCGATTCGCTGACCGTGGACGACCTGCAGGACTTTCACCGGGCCAACGTCTTCGCCGACCGGAGCGTGCTTGCGATCGTCGGCGACGTGCAGGTCGAAGAGGCCCGGTCCCTGGCGGAGAAATTGTTCGGGTCCTTGCCGAAGCAGTCGCCCAATGAGCGGTGGCGGGTGACCGGTCCGCCGCCGCCGCCCCCCGGCGTGACGGTGCAACAGATCGCCAAGCCGCTCACCGCGGTGCAGATCGGATTCGGCCCGGCGGTCGAGCGTTCCAGCGAGGACTACGCGACGATGCTGGTGCTCAACCGGGTGGCCAGCAATTTCCCCAGCGGGTGGCTGCATCAGGCGTTGCGTGGCGAGGGGCCGGGGCTGGTTTATGCCGCCTTCGCCTTTCAGCGCAGCGGGTACGTGCCCGGGTACTGGGCCATGGCGTTCAACACCAGCGCGCCCAGCACGACCGAGGCGATCGATCGGTCGATGGCCGTGGCCGATCGTTTGCGGCATGAACTGGTCGACGAGGTGACGTTGGAGCGGGCGATCAATGCCGCGCTGGTCAGCGAACTGATGGGCCGCCAGACCTGCGGTCAACGCGCGATGGGTGCGGCCCTCGACGAGCTTTACGGCGCCGGTTACGACGATGGCGACCAACTGGTCGACGAGATTCGCAGCACCCAACCCCAGGCCATCCGCGCCCTGGCCCGGCGCGTGCTCGACAAGCCGGTCATGGTGATCCTGTCGGATGATCCGAACACGGCGGCCGATGTCGAGGCGCTGGAGCGGCGTTACGTCGCCCAGCCGGCTGCGCAAGCGAATTAACCGAATGCGGTCAGATTATTCCGGCAGGTCGCATCGCCCCGGCCCGGGACCGGGCGACTGGTCGGACGTGACGCGGCGGATGCGCAGCGGCGTGTCACAGTGGGGGCACAGTGTGGTCATCTGCTGTTGCTCGGGTTCTTCCCAGATCATCGGGCCGTCGGTCAGGGCGACGATCGCAGCATGGACGCACAGCCCGGCGGGCGTGTCGGGGCCGAATGCGAAGCGTTGACCGGCACGGCAACCGGCGGGGCAGTCACCCGGCTCATCCAGAAATTCGATCGTCCACTGGGGGATACCGGTGTAGCGTTCCTGCTGGCGCTGGGCGGCGGTGTCGGGCTGCAGGTCGGTCACCGACCCCGCCTCGGCCAGCGCCCGCTCGGCCAAGGACTCGGCTGCTCGCACTTCGCCGGCCTCCACCGCGACCAGCCGCCACGAATCCACGCCCAGCAGTTTCAGGGTCACCGTCTCGAACAGGTCGTTGGCCTGGTCGTCGACGGGGCTCTGGCCGGTGATCTGGCGGACGAGCAACTCGCTGGCGCAGCGGAGCTCGATGGACTCGGGTTGAAGCGGGGCGGCGGCGTCGAGGGCCTGGTCCAGCGCCGCCATCAGCGCCGTCTGGGCCGCGGGCCGGGTCCCCAGGTCGTGGCCGGTTTCGTGGATGGTGCGGGCCGAGCGGCGATCGGTGATGACGATGCCGCAGGCGCTGTCGCCGGCCCGGGTCACGCTGGCAAAGTCGATCGTCAGGTCCATCGCAACACGGCGCAGCTCGAGCGGGTGAACGGTTCGGTCAACCGGCGCTCATCTCCTGCTTCAGTTCACTTTCAACGTAGAGGATGCGCGTGCAGCTTGTGCAGCGGACCAGTGCGTCGGAGCTGATGAGCAGGTTGACCTTCTCGACGGGGATCTGCATGTAACAACCGCCGCAGACGTATTCGAGCCTGCGGCGGTCTTCTTCGATCACGGGGGCCATGGCCTCGCCTTCAAATGTGTCGGCGAGGCGGTCGAAGATGTGCAGGGCTTCGGCCGGCACCTTCGACGCCGCCTCCTCGCGTTGGCTGCGGAGTTCGGACAGCCGTTCGCCGACCTCGCTCTCGCGCTCCGCCAACTCGCGGTCGGCCAGTTCCTTGATTTTCTGCTGGTCGGCGATTTTCGTCTGGATCGCTTCGAGCTCGGTCTTGAGCGTATCGACCCGGCCCAGTTCCTCCAGCGCCTTTTCCTCGATTTTGCCCCGGTCGGCCTTGAGGGTGTTCACCTCGACGAGCATGGCCGAGTATTCCTTGTTGGTCTTGACCGAGTTCATCTGCTCGCGGAGATGACTGATGCGTTCATCCGCCGAGGCGATGTCGTTTTCGAGCCCGGCCGCCGATGCCTGGGCGTGGCGAAGCTGATCCTGGAGTTCTTCAGCCTGCTGGTTGAGCTGGTCGAGCTTGATCTGCTGGGCACGCAGGTGTCGGCGGGCACCGTCGAGGCGCGACTCCAGGCCGCGCAGTTGCTGATCGACGACATTCAGTTCCCGTAACGCTTCATTCAGGGCCATGGGCGTACACTCCGTCGCAACGCAACGCGTAAGTGTAGCAAACTCGCGGGGGAACTGGAAGCCCGGCGCGTGGATGCGTTGGCTCGCGGGGCGAGCAGGCGGTATACTCCCGTGTTTGTCGCAACCCCAGCCCTCGCAGGGGCGAGATCAGGATGAATCACCATGGCGACCAGCTTCGGCGCCCTGTGCACCGATTTCTATATCAACCAGAAGCTCGCGGTGAAGATGGACCTTCCGGCCGACCGGGAGACGATCCTCCACCTGCTTGACCGCATCCGCATCGATCAGCCGGGCATGAGCCGGTTCAAGCGTTACGCGGACGAACTGGCCCTGGAAAGCCCCCGCCGCGAGGGCGAGTACCAGTGGCTGGCCCTGCGGGCCCAGTCGATCCGCTCGGGTCATGTCAACCCCGAGTCCATGGACGACGCCTATCACCTGCACCGGCTGATCATGGAGACCTGCCCGTTCTTCCTCACACTCAGTCCGCTGGACATCGACTGCGTGGAGATGACGTTCGGCTTCGACCTGGAATGCAAGGCCAACCAGCACCAGATCGTGCGCGAAGCGTTGCTCGGTGAGTCGGCCCTGGGTGCGCTGGTCGACATCCCGGGCGCCCGGCCGCTGGACGTGCAGCCGATCATCGGTGTGGCACTCGATGACCACTGCGACATGCAGGCGTACTTCGAGGTCAAGACCCGCACCAGCCCGGGACAGGTCCGCGCCGAACGCTACCGCACCGGCCCGATCAGCATCTTCGTCACCGTCCGCCGCAACGGCCCGATCGACAAGATCGACCAGTTGCCGGGGATCATGGACGAGTTGGCCCGCCACGGTGAACAGCTTTCAACGACCCGGGTCATCCCGCAACTGGTCCACCCGATCAGCCGGGCGATTCTGGGCAGCGTGTGAAAATTGCAGGCTCGAAGCCGCGCTCGCCGACGATGTAGGTGACCGCCCATTGGTCGCAGGTGTTGATGAGGCGCCGAGGTTATGTCCATGTCTGATGTTCACCGCCACAAACTCCCCCGTACGCGGGATTCACTGACCCATAAGTTCTGCATCAACCGTTTCGAGGGCTATCTGACGATCGGCCTGTTCGAAGACGGTCGGCCGGGTGAGATCTTCATTAAAATGGCCAAAGAAGGGTCGACCCTGAGCGGGATGATCCAGGGGTTCTGCCGGGCGTTTTCGCTGACGTTGCAGTACGGTCTGCCGCTGGAAGATGCGGTCGAGCGATTCCGAGGGATGCGGTTTGAGCCGATGGGACCGACCGATAATCCGGAAATTCCCGAGACCCTGAGCGTGATCGACTACGTGGCCCGCTATCTGGAACTGGAATTCCCCACTGAGCAGCAGGTGGCCGGTCGGCTGGCGGGCTGAAACGCATATTAAGCGATTGTGAACGATCCGGAACCGGGGGACGTGCGTCTAAATCGTAAATTTGTCTGTTCGGGTGCGCCGCCGCGCGGCTGTGGCCCGATATAATGCCGTGGATTATCGTTTCGTCTGTTTTGAGTACCCACCATGTTTTTTACGCAAAAGACAATCCGATGGCTGGCCGTAGTGGTTGGTCTGAGCCTGTGGTGCGGCGCGGCCCATGGTCAGTATGCGCTGGGCGATGGCAGCGGCCTGGACAATAACCTCGACTCACGTTCAGGCGGCCGCAACAACGCGGTCAGCAATAACCGCATCCCCGGCCAGTACCAGAACAACATCGTCACGGGTAACAACCGGGGCTTGGGTAATTTCCGTGGCAACGTCGGCTACGGCGCCCCCGGTGAATTCCGCGGCGGCCTCGGTTCCGACGAGGTGTTTGAGTACTATCGTCGTTCGACTGGTATGGGAGCCGCCGCCTCCGGTGCGCTTCGGACCGGCTATGGCGTTGACAACAATCGCTACACCGGCGTTACCTCCGGACGCAGCAACGCCCTGTCGTACCAGACCGACAGCGGCGCGCTCTACCGTGCCGGCGCCGGCAGCACGATCGGCAATGTCACCGGTCAACGTCCCCTCTACGGCGGCACCGGCGCCCCGGGCTCGTCCAACGTGTTCGGCTCGGAGCGTTTCAACCGCTCGATCACCGGTGGACGCGATTTCCAGCCCGACCTGGGGCAGACGACCCGCTTCGGCACGGCCAACCTCGCCCGCGGTCGCGATGCGTATGGTCAAACGATCAACGTCACCGCCAGCCCGCTCGGCGGCATCGCAGTACGCCGACCGTCCGCGGAATATCACCCCGATCTCAATGCTTACCAGTCCGGCGCCACCAGCCGTGAGACCAGTTTGCTGTCGCCGGAGTCGGATGAGGATGATGCCGCCGATCAGCCGGATGAGCGACTGAACACGGTGCGCGAGGCGCGGCTGGTTACCAACGCCCGGACCGATTTCGCCCGCCAGTTCAATGCCCGACTCAATCCCGACGGCACACGCGAACAACCCTACGAAGCCCAGCCGTCGGATGTCGACGAAACGCTGGATCTGTTGATCGCGTCGGGCACGGCCAAGCCGGGTGATGATGTGTACTTCGACCTGCTGCAGAAGCTGCGTGGCGAGGACTTTGCCAAGACGCAGACCAACCAGCAGAAACCGATCGTGCCCGAAGAGCCGGAGGCCGGTGATCCCGCTCCGCAGCCCGGCGTCACGCCTGCCGACTACGCGGTCGATCCGAATGAAGCCGAAACATCGTCCATGGAACAGGTAATCGGCAGAATCAACTACGACCTGCCGCCGCTGCGGTCGCTCGCCGGGGCGAAGAAGTCGCAGTTCAACGACACGATGGTCCAGGCCGAGCAGTACATGCGCGAGGGTCGCTACTTCGACGCGGAGGTGACCTATGACCGGGCGCTGATGCTGCGGGACGGATACCCGCTGGCCCTGGTCGGCAAGGCTCACGCCCAGATGGGCGCCGGGCTCTACGCCTCGGCCAGCCAGACCCTGCGGGTGTTGTTCACGCGGCACCCGGAGTTGATCGCCGCGCGGTACGACCAGCCGCTCGTACCGCAAGAGCAGCGCATCCAGATCCTGCGGCGTCAGTTGAAGGCTTTGGCCGAGCGGAACCCTTCGCACCGTGGGGCGCCGATGTTGCTGGCGTACCTGGCCTATCAGCAACAGCGCTACGATCAGGTCGGCGAACACCTGGACATGCTTGCCGAGCGCGAGCCAACCGACGGGTTTGTCAATCTGCTTCGGCGTCTATGGATGGATGCCGAGTCTACCGGTCAATCCACCCAGCCGTGAGTTACAGGCCGGGCCCGGCCGCATTCCAAACGATGCATCAGCCATGAATACTTCCACGGGTCTTTCCGCACCCGTTGCCGACACTTCGGAGCCGACGGACCGACCGGTCGCCCGGCGCGGCCTCACCGATTTCCTCAAGCTCGCCACGCTCCAGGAAATCCAGGACGGCTATACCGCCGTCACCGGACTCGAGGCCACGATTGTCGATGCCGACGGCCATACCGTCACCCAGCCATCGCACTGTGAGCGACTCACCGAGCGTCAGACGGCGCTGCGCCAGACGTTGCTGCGCGACCTGGAAGGTCCGCTCAAGCGGCGCTTTGACGTGCCCATCATCGTGCAGGGCCAGCGCCTGGGCGCATTGGTGCTGACCGGCCATGAAATGACCGAGGCCTGCGATCTGCAGCGGGCCGAGGCCCGGGTCCTCGCCGAACGCTTTGCTATCCCCGAGGAGCATAGTGAGGAGTTCATCAACGCCGTGCAGCGCATCGGCGCCGGGCGGCAGTCCGAAGCGGTGCGTTTCCTGTATCTGCTGGCCGATGCGCTGGCCGAGGTTTGCCGGCAGGAGATTGCGCTGCGACATCGCGTGGAGGAGATGAGCACGCTGTACCGGATCTCGACGCTGCTCGCCGGGCAGCGGGACCTCAACAGCGTGCTCGAAGCGGTCGCCCGATCGGCTGCGGAAGTGCTCAACGCCCGCGCCGCATCGATCCGCCTCATGGACGAAAGCGGCCGCGAACTGTTGCCCGTGGCCGTGCACAACCTGTCCGACCAGTACCTGGGCAAGGGCCCGATCCTGCTGGAAAAGAGCATCATCGACCAGCAGGCCTTCGACGGGGATGTCGTCTACGTGGAAGATATGGTCAGCGATCCCCGCACGCTGTATCCCGACGATGCCCGCCGTGAAGGGCTGGCGTCGATCCTGTGCGCGGGCATGATCTATCGCGGTCGGCGCATCGGCGTCATCCGTGTCTACACCGAAACCCCGCGCCAGTTCAACGACTTCGAGAAGCATCTGCTCAACGCCATCGCCCAGGTCGCCGGTGCGGCGATCGAGAACGTGCGGCTGGAGGATGAACGCCGCGAGGCCCAGCGCGTGCAGCGACAGGTCCAGCTTGCCGTCGACGTGCAGCGTCGGCTTATTCCCGATCAGCCGCCGGTGATCGCGCCGTTCGACGTGGCCGGTCGGTACGAGCCATGTTTCGAACTCGGCGGCGACTTCTACGACTACATCGGCTTTGAAGACACGCTGGGTATCGTAGTCGGCGACGTGGTCGGCAAGGGCGTGGCGGCAAGCCTGCTCATGGCTACCGTCCGCGCGGCCCTGCGGGCCCATGCCGAGGACACCTACGACCTCGACGAAATTCTGTCCAAGACCAACTCCGGTCTGTCTCGCGACACGCGCGACGAGGAGTTCGCCACCATCTTCTACGGCACCCTCGATGCACGCACCCTGCGCCTGACCTATTGCTCGGCGGGCCACGATCCGGCGCTGCTCCTGCGCAACGGCCAGTTCATCGAGCTCAGCGAGGGCGGGACCGTGCTCGGCATCGACCCCCGCAGCGAATACGAGAAGGGACTGCTCGATCTGGTGCCCGGCGATGTGCTGTTCCTCTACACCGACGGCGTGCCCGACGCCCGCAATTTCAACGGCGAGAAGTTCGGCCGCGAACGGCTTCGCAATGCCATCATCGCCGCTGCCGACCAGACCGCCCGGGTCATCGTCAACCACGTCCTGTGGGAGGTCCGCCGCTTCGTGGGTCTGCAACAGGCGGTCGATGACATGACCCTCGTGGCGGCGCGCGTGGGAACCCCCCAGCCGTTGACGTCGGCTTCGCCGGCCCAAAGTGCCGTGTCCGACTTGAGTTAGGGATGCACTAACGACCCGGTCGTAATTAGCCGATATAAGCCATGGGTGCTTGGCTGCGCGAGTCAGACCCATGAGCAATATCCCTGCGAACATTGCCGCCAGCGTCTCACAGGCCATGGTTCAGCAGCACCAGGTGGCCCGGCAGCGTGATGCGGTCAGCAACGCCGACCGCGAGCATGCCCGCAAGCTCCGCGAACTGCTCGAAAAGCATGTCCACGAGGTCGAGGATTCGGAAGAGGTCGACCCCAATCGCTTGCGCGTCGACCCCGAGCATCGCGAAAACGGCCAGGGCCGCGCCCGCCATCATCACCATCAACAGGACGACGACACGCCCCAATCGGACTCCGGGGGTGGTCATATCGACATCGAAGCGTAAGACGTGCGGGCTTCAACCCGCATGCTCCTACGGCTCGGTCACATCAAAATACATCGGCAGGTCAAACGCCTCGACGTCGAGCATCAGGCGTTCACCCTCCAGCTCAGGATGCTCGTCGAACGGTTCCAGCGTCAGATCGACCACCTGGTCGACTTCCGCGTCGCGCTCGGCCAGTCGCCTGCCGTCGAGGATCGCCCAGTGGGCGACGTTGATCCGCTTCGGCAAGTCGCCCTCGACAACTTCGTAGGTGTGCACGACCAACGCCCGGCGATAGGGGGCGATGTCCTTCGGGTCGGGTGTGACGCTGCTCGCGATGCGGCGGGCTTTGGCTTGCAGCGTGTCGATCGGCTCGCGGGTAGCGAGGCGTCGGGCGTAGAGCTTGTACCGGTCCGCGGCTTCGGTCGGGCTGACCGCGCGGTTGTAGATCGCCACGCCTTCCAGCCGTCCGTTCCAGTCACGGTCGCCCGTCACCTCGTCCCCGAGAATCAACGCCTGCTCCGTCCAGTTGCTGAAATCACCCTGCACGGCTTCGGTGTGGACGACTTGCTCGCCGTCGACGTAGCACCACGTATGTCCACGCTGGTACGTGACGATGACGTGATATGTCTTACCGGGCTCGACATGGCCGAACGTGACCGACGGGTCGGTGCCATTGTCGCCGGTGCTGGGCGTACGCAGTCGCATGACCAGTCGGTCGCGCTCCTGGCCCAGGGTGAAGTTGCGGTGTGTCGAGTCGGTCGACAGGCTGACGATACGCGCCGGGCCGTGCTGGGTGTCGTTGGCCGGTGTGAACGTTGCCTCGACGGTCAATTCGTTCGAGGCCTTGCACGCCTGGGTGATCTGCGGGCCGGCGTCTTGCGTGGTCGCTGCGCCGTTGCCGAGCAGCAGTTCGTGAAACCGCCCGTACCTTGCCTTGCCGGCCAGGTCGACCCGGCAGATGCGCGTCGGTTTGCCCTCAGGCGCGATGATCTGGTTGGTTGCCGCCGCGTGGTGCCAGACGAATTGCAGCCCGTCATGGTTGCCTGGCCATAGATCGTCCAGGTCGACTTTCACGAATTCAGGCTTGGGAGGGGCGACCTGTTCGGCGATGGACACGTTCTCGCCGCCTTCGATCCAGGCGTCGGGATAGAAGTCGCCCCGATCGTTGTCCGAGATGCGCACCCAGCGTTCGATGCGTTTCATGTCCGTGCTGAATCGACCGAGGTAGATTTCCACCGCCCGGCCGCCGCCGCGGATTTTGTTTCCGCCGCCGCCGACTTTGTAGGGACCGGTCATGACCATGAATCGCGGATCGTTCGTCCATCGCGGATGATATACCTCGAACCCGTCAATGCCGGGCGCTTGGTGAATATCCACCTTCCATTTCCGATCGCCGTGGTGCATGTGGACGTTGCGATGGGGGCCGTCGAAAACCCAGAACAGGTAGCTGTTGTCGGGGGCCAGGCTGGTCCAGCAACCCTTGCCGCGTTTGCTCCACCAGCCGTTGGGCAATTCCGCGATGCCCGCATCCGACCAGGGGAACAAGCCGCCCGCCCGTTCGCCGTCGCGCGACAGCATGAAGTTGTCGATGCTGATCAGCGTCCGATTCCAAAGCAGTTGCGCCTGGTCCGAGTCCGGATTGTCCAGCGGCATCCGCCAGACCTGTTGAAAATCGTTGCCCTGGTAGTTGTTGCCCTTGGGTCGCCGCGCCACGATCAGCCAGTCCCTGCCGGTCTCGGGCTCGGGCCAGATGTCCAGGGCGATTCCTTCGGTGACCGGCTTGAAGTTGCGGCCGTCGAAGTCGACGATGGCGACGCGTTTGCCGCGCCGCGTCGAGAACACGACCCGCTTGCCGTCGGATGTCAGCAAAGGCTTGAGGTAATTGGCCGGCTTGTCGAGGATGACCCGCTCGCCGCGCCCGTCGTCGGAATCAAACCCCATCAACTTGAGGGCGTCGCCTTTGGCGAAGACGTCACCGGCTTTGTCCGTCTGATCCTGGACCCAGACGACGCGCGTATGCCCTTCGGTCAGCTCCCGCAGGTCAGATTGACCGTAAACCGGGGTGATCCAGACGGCGAGGAAGACGATAGCGATGGTGCGACCCATGCCTATACGTTAGCACGGCGGCTATGATTTGCACCACCAGCTCGTCCGCGGACCGAAGTGGGTGAACAGGGTCTTGACCTCGGTGTATTCTTCCGCGGCGTTGCGGCCGAGTTCGCGGCCCAGGCCGCTCTGCTTGAACCCGCCGAACGGCAACTCGAACGCCCCGTCCATGAAGGTGTTGATCCATACCGTGCCCGCCCGGACGCGCCGCGCGGTCTGCATGGCCGTATCGAGGTCCTTCGTCCACACCCCGGCGGAGAGGCCGTACGCCGTGTCGTTGGCGATGCGCACGGCTTCATCGACGTCCTTGAACCGCACGACGGTCAGCACGGGCCCGAAAATCTCTTCACGGGCGATGCTCATGTCGGCGGTGGCGTGGTCAAAAACGGTCGTTTCGATGTAGCGGCCGGTCGGTTGGGTGAGTGGGCAACCACCCAATTGCACTTTCGCGCCGTCCGCTTTGCCCTGTTCGATGTAGCCCATGATCTTGTCGAACTGGTCGGCGTTGATGATGGCTCCGATTTGCGTGTGGTCATCGAGCGGATCACCGACGATCACGCCCCTGGACTTTTCAACGACGCGTTCGACGAAATCATTTGCGATCGATTCGTGCACCAGCAGACGTGAACCCGAGTTGCAGCATTCACCCATGTTGAAACAGACGCCGAACACCACGGCATCGAGCGCCGCCTCCAGGTCGGCATCGGAAAAGAGGATCTGCGGATTCTTTCCGCCGAGTTCGAGGCTGACTTTCTTGAGGTTGTGCTGCGACGCGGCCACGATCGCCTTGCCCACGCGCGTTGAACCGGTGAAGGAGATCATGTCCACATCATCATGCTCGGCCAGGCGAGAACCGACCGGATCGCCGTAGCCGGTGACAACGTTGACCACCCCCTCCGCAAGTCCCGCTTCGGCCAGCAGTTCCGCCAGGCGCAAAGTGGTTCCGGGGGTGAACTCGCTGGGCTTGACCACGGCGGTGCAACCGGCGGCCAGCGCGAACGGCAACTTCTGGCTGATGATCAGCAGGGGAAAATTCCATGGCGTGATCAGACCCACGACCCCGATCGGCTCGCGGATGGTCATGCCCAGGGCGTCGGCGCCGAGGTTGTTGTAGACGTCGCCATAGAGATGACGGGCGAGCGTCGCCGCGTAATCCCAGATGCCCGCCGCCCACTGCACTTCGTCCCGGGCCTGCGCGATGGGCTTGCCCGACTCCAGCGTCTCGATGACCGCCAGTGCCTCGGCATTGGCGCGAATGAGTTCGGCGGTGCGAATGAGCAGGGTCGCCCGGTCGGCGCCGCTGACGTGAGGCCAGTCGCCTTCGTCGAACGCCTTGCGCGCGACGGCGACGGCACGATCAACGTCCGATGCATCCGCCGCAGCGTAGTCGCCGACCTTTACGTCGTGGCCGGGGCTGATGCGGTCGTAGCGTTTGCCGGAGGCGGCTTCGGTCGCCTTACCGTCGATCCAGAGGTTGTACGTATGCGATTCGATAGCCGGGGCCATGATGGATCATCCTTACGGGGAGTCAGATGCGGGTGTCGTCGAGGAACTGTTCGATGCGGTCGCGCGTGAATTCCCTGGTGACCTTCTTATGGTCACGATCGGGTTTCTGGGGGTGGTGGTAAGCGTCGCTCATGGAGACGTTGTCGGCGGTTGTGCTGCCACTGCCCTGCATGACCACGTCACGATCGCTGTAGTAGTGGATGGTATTGTCAGCCACATGGTTGTTCAGGCAGTCTTGAGTTTCGTACACGCCGCAGATCATGGGCTGGTGGCCGTCCCAGTTGAAGATGGCGTTGGCGCTGACGGTGACGCTGCGCGTGCCATCGCGGAGCAGCACGCCGTGGCGGGCGGTGCCTTCGGTGCCGCCTGAGTCGATGAGTTCATTGGCGCTGACCGTCCCCCAGAACACGCGGCTGCAGTCGATGGCATGGTCCTTGTTCCAGCAGAAGATGCTCGAGGAGACGTTGAGTTCGTGGGTGTTCAGGGCACGCACGCCGCAGCCCAGTGCTTCGAACACGCGGCAGCCGGAGATGCACGTGCTGTTGGAGCAGGCGTGCAGGTGGAACCCGTCGCCCTGGCACTGGAAGACGCTGCAGCCGACGAGATTGCAGCACAGCGAGCGCTTGATCTCGAATCCATGGCCGACTTCGCCGTAGCTGCGGCAGCCAACGACGAGGCTGGGGACGAAGTCGCCGATTCGCCCGCCGCCGGTCAACTCGTCGAGCAACAGCCCGGCCCGCCCGTTGGCGCAGGTGCTGGTGTTGGTGACGTAGCACATGAACGATCGATTGCGGATGACGATGCCGCAGCCCTGGAAATCGCGAGCATGGACATTGCGGATTTCGCTGTCGCCGCAGTCATGGAAGAGCACGCCCGCTTCGCCGCCGACGTCGTGGCCCGGGCCGTGACAGGCCAGATTTTCGACCACGATGAACTGCTCGCCCTCGGCGTGGATGGCGATGTCCTTGGGCTTGAGGATCGTCGTGCGCCCGCTGCCGGTGAGCGTAACGCGGCTGGGCAGGCGGATGGGCCGGTCCAACTCGTAGGTTGCACTGGCCAAACGCACCGTGCCGCCGTCGGCCAGCAGTTCGGTCACCTTGTCGAACAGGTCTGACGCCTTCGCCGCCTTGGCCACCTCGGTGTTCGCCCAGGCATCGCGGGCGATGAATTGATCGGCGTCCTTGTAAACAACCAGGTCCATGCGATTACTCCTTGCGCCTGCGGCGCGATTCGAAAAAGTCAGCCAGTCGCTGTTGGGTTTGTGGATCATTCATGACGAGGCGCGAGGCCTCGGCTTCACGTTGAGCGGGATCGCCGTCGGTGCGGCTGAGCAGTTGCTTGCATTGAGCCAGCGCGGTCGGGCTGAGGCTGGCGATGGCGTCGATCATGCGGTCGACTTCGGCATCGAGATCGCGGCGAGTCTTGACCAGCACGTCAACCAGGCCGATGCGTCGGGCGGCTTCGCCGTCGAGCGTGGCGGCGGTGAGGATCATCAGTTTGGCTGCGCTGGGGCCGACCTTGCGGGGCAGGCGGCGTGTGCCGCCCCAGCCGGGGACCAGGCCCAGCGTGGCCTCGGGCATGCCGAATCGGGCCGTGCCGTCGGCGACGATCCAGTCGCATGCCAGGGCCAGCTCCAGCCCGCCGCCGAGCACCAGCCCGCTCGTTGCGGCAATGACCGGCTTGGTACATGCTTCAAGTTTGTTGAACACCGCATGCCCACGTTCGACCCACGGCACGATCGAGTCGGCGTTGAGTTGCTGCAGGGCGTTTACGTTGGCCCCGACGACGAAATACTTGCCTTGCGGCGCGGTCACGATGATTGCTTGCGCACGACTCTCGGCCGCCGCATCGATGGCCTTGTCCAGTTCCTCGAGCACATCCAGGTCCAGCGTGGCCGGCTTGCCCTCGGTCTCCGGACGGAACTCGATGGTGAACGCCAGGTCGTTGTCGCGGATGTGAAGGTGTGTCTGCATGGTGGTCCTAACGGAATAACGCCTCGTCCATGCGCGGCAGGTCGGCGGGAATGATCGGTTCAAAATCCATCTGGTTCAGCACGTCGCGCTGCAGGTCAATGCCCGGGGCGATCTCACGCAGGACGACGCCCGCGCTGTTCAGTTCGAACACCGCACGCTCGGTGACGTACAGCACATCCTGGCTGGTCGAGCGGCTGTACTCGCCGCTGAAGGTGATCTGCTCGACCTGGCCGACAAACTTGCGGATCGCACCTTCGGTGTTGATGGTCAGTCTGCCGTCGGCGACGGTGCAATCGAGTCCCTTGGCGATGAACGTGCCACAGAAGACGACCTTTTTGGCGTTCTGGGTGATGTTGATGAATCCGCCGCAGCCTGAGAGCATCGGGCCGACCTTGCTGACGTTGACGTTGCCGAGGCGGTCGGCCTGGGCCATGCCGAGGAACGCCAGATCGAGTTGGCCCGAGTCGTAGTAGGCGAACTGGTCGTCTTGGTGGATGATGGCCTGGGGGTTGTAGGCGACGCCGAAGATCACGCCGCGGGCCGGCATGCCGCCGACGATGCCCTGTTCGACGGTGAAAGTCACGTCATCGATGACGCCGGTCTCGGTGGCGACGGAGGCGATGCCGTCGGGCATGCCCACGCCGAGGTTGACCGCCGCCCCGGGAAACAGTTCCTGCGCCGCTCGCCGCGCAACCACTTTCCGGGGGTCAAGCGGCAGGGGAGCGATGCGCTGCAACGGGATGCGCTGCAACGGGATGCGCTGCTCGCCGCAGAACGAGGGGTTGTGTTCTTCGAGCGTCTGTTGTTTCTGGTCAGGGTCAACGACGATGTAATCGACGCTCAAGCCGGGGATGCGCACGCGGCGGGGGTCGAGCGTGCATGGCTCGTCGAGGTACTTGACCTGGGCGATGGTGATGCCGCCGCAGGCCTTGGCCGCCTGGGCGATCTTGATGCCTTCGAGGATGGCCGCTTCGCCGTCGCAGACGATGTTGCCGTTGAGGTCGGCGACGGTTCCGCGAACCAGCGAGACATCAATGTGCCAACGGGGGAAGAACAGCCATTGCTCGCCTTCGACTTCCATGACGCGGACAAGGTCCATTGTTGTCCGGGCGTTCATGCGACCGCCCTCGATGCGGGGGTCGATATAGGTTTTCAGCCCGACCTTGGTGAACACACCGGGCTTGCGGGCGGCGACGGCGCCGAACATCTGGCTGATGACGCCCTGCGGGAAGTTGTAGCTGTCGATGCGCTGTTCGTGGATCATCGCCGCCATCTTCGGCGCCATGCCCAGGTGACCGGCGATGTCGCAGGCGACCAGCCCGTCGACGGCGAGGATGTCCGTGCCCATGTCGTTGCGATCGCCCAAACCCGTCGCATGACACAGCGTCAGGTCCTTCGGCCCATTCGTGGCATCGAAGCGCCGGCGAATTGCGCGGAGGATCTCGGTGGGCTCGGCCACGCCGCCGCCCGAGCCCTGAATGGCGACCCAGGCGCGATCGCCGACCATGGCCGCGGCTTCGTCGGCGGTGATGATCTTGTTGCGTAACGGACGGGTCATTGGATGTTGCGCTCCAGGGCCTCGGCGGCGCGGTCGACGTCGCCGGCTTCGATCGCCTGGAGAATCGCCTGGTGTTCGTCGTGGCTTTCCAGCAGGCTCGCGTGACGGGAGTAGGGCAGCAACATCCGACTGACCACCGGCAGCCAGACCGCCGCGAGTTGGTCATCTTCCAACAGGCTGACGATCGTGCGATGGAAGGTCATGTCCAGTTGAACGACCTGGTCCATCTTTTCCGCCGCGCAGGCCTTCCGGAAGGCTTCGAGGTTGCTTCGCATCGAAGCGATGACCTTGGGGCCGATCCGATCGAACCCGGCGCGCAGGGCGTGGGTTTCGATGTCGCGGCGAATGCCCACGAGCAAACGACCGGTCGCCTCGCTGACCAGCGGCGCGACGCGCACACCACAGTTGGGCTTGGCGACCAGCAACCCCTCCCGGGTCAGTTGCAGCAGGGCGTCGCGGATCGGGCCGCGACTGACCCGGAAGCTCCTGGCCAGGGCGACCTCGCGCAGCGGCGTGCCCGGCTCGTACACGCCCGAGGCGATGTCGGCTCGAACACGATCGGCAATGCGGTCGCGAACAGTAGCAGCGTCCGGTTGGCTCATCGGGACAAGATACATCGCCCGGCCATATTGTCAACAATCCGGATCGCCCATCAGCCACGGCCCATGCGGATCGGCCACCGCCACCACCGCGAGCGTGATCGTTCCGGCGCCGGCGCGCTTGAGCAGGCGGGTACACACGCCTGCCGTCTGCCCGCTGGTCTTCACATCGTCGACCAGCACGATCGGCCGACCGCCCAGATCGACGTGGGCCACGGCAAACGCCCCCCGCACATTGGCGGCATGGTCGGCTTGACTGGTCATCGTCGACTGCGGTCGCGTGCGGCGGACCCGGCGCAGCACCGGTGCCCGCTCCCAGCGGCGCGCCCCGGCCAGCGCGCCGGCGATCAGTCGCGACTGGTCGTAGCCACGCCACAGCCGCCGCGTCCAGTGCAAAGGCACGTGCACCACCAGCGGCGTCTTGTCACTTGCATCTTCCAGTTGCGCCGCGAGTTGACGACCGAACCATGCCGCCCACGGCCAGCCGCGGTGGAATTTCATGTGCCGCACCCATTCGTTCAGCGGTGGATGGTAGGGGCCCAGTCGCACCACCCGGTCCCACGCCACGGGCTTGTCGCGGCAGACCGTGCAACCCGAGCTTGTGGCGGCGCCGGGCCCGGCACTCACGCCGCAACGCGGACAGTAACCGGCCGCCGATTGTGGTTGCCAGCCCTCGACCCGCGCAGCGGCGGCGCCGTATCGCTCGGCCGGCGGCAGCAACACCTCCAGGGCGTCGACCCACATGGCCTCGATCATACCCGCGACATGCGGTCGGCGGACGGTTTGCCTACGATGTGCCCATGCATGTCTATCTCTTTCGACACGGCATCGCGATGGATCGGCAGCCGGGCATGACCGACGCCGACCGTCCGCTGACCCACGAGGGCATCGAGAAGACCCGGCGCGCCGCGGCCGGTTGGGCCAGGGCGGTCGATGCGCCGCAGATCATCCTGACCAGCCCCCGTCAGCGCGCCGCCCAGACCGCGGAACTGGCCGCCGAGATCCTCGGCGCGTCGGTCGAGGTGGCCCACGCCCTTGGCGAGCAGAACGTCCGCGCGATCATTGATGTTCTGGAAGAACGGGATGAGGACCGGGTCATGGTCGTGGGCCACGAGCCGACGCTCAGCGAACTGGCCGAGTTGTTGTGCTTCGGTCAGGTGTTCGGCCGATTGATCCTGAAGAAAGCCGGCGGCATCGCCATCACCACCGAAGGCCTGCCCCGGTCTGGCAGCGGGACGCTTCAATGGCTGGCCACGGGTAAAATGCTCCGCAAGCTGGCCTGAGGTCGCGGGAGACCGAACATGCCTGAAGACCCGATGCAACTGGTGATGGGCCTGGCGCTGGGCGTCGCCCTGGCGGCGGCGGCGGGGTTGAGGGTGTTCCTGCCCTTGCTGGTGATGAACATCGCCGCGATGAGCGGGGCGCTGCCGGTCGAACTCGGTGAGAACTGGCAATGGCTGGGTTCGCCGCTGGGCACGGTCATCTTCGGCGCCGCCACGGCCGTGGAAATCGCCGGCTATTACCTCCCCTGGATCGACAACCTGCTGGACACGATCGCCACACCCGCCGCGGCACTGGCCGGGACGGTCGTCACCGCGGCGTTGCTGGGCGACGTCGACCCCACCCTCAAGTGGGTCCTCGCGGCGGTCGCCGGAGGCGGGGCGGCCGGGACGGTGCAGATGTTCACCGTCGGCACCCGCGCCGTCTCCACCGGCACGACCGGCGGCGTGGCCAACCCGGCCGTATCCACCGCCGAGGCCGGCGGGTCGTTGCTCGTTTCCATCCTCGCCATCGCATTGCCGTTCATCGTGGGCATCGTGGTCGTGCTGATCCTGGCGTGGCTGATCGGCAAACTCATCCGCCGTCGCAAGACCGCGCCGCCCCCCTCCAGTCCCGTACCGCCCGCCGCGGTGTAGTCCACGCTCCTGTCCATCAATCGAATCGTTGCCGGCGTTGGCGCTTGGTCTGGCCGCGCTGTTTTTTGGCATCGAGGCGGCGCTCCACGCTGGCCCGCGTCGGGCGCGTGGGCTTGCGTTTGCGCGGGGGACGCCTGGCCTTGACCAGCAGCTCGCGCAGCCGCTGCAGGCACTCGTTGCGGTTGGCGATCTGCGAGCGGTGTTCCTCGCTGGCGATGACGAGCGCGTCGTTGACCCGTTGATGCCCGGCCAGCCGCTTCAACCGCCCGATCGCCGCGCCGCTCATCACCTTGGCCAGGTCGGCCAGTTCCACCGTGAGGATCGCCTTGGTGTTGAGCTTGTTAACATTCTGCCCCCCGGGCCCGGAACTGCGGGCGTAGCGAAAGCTCACCACATCGCCGGTCACGACGATGCCGGGCGCGAGTTCGAGTTGGCCGGTGTTTGAGTTCATGGTCGTCTTTGTACTTGCCATCGGCACTTCGGTAACCCATACTAACCAACCAAGCACAAGGAGGTGCTTCGTGGCATCCATCGCATCGCAAGATCGCACGTCCGTCCTCGGTCACACCGATTTCCAAACCGTTGAGGTGACGATTCCGCACGAGCCCCCGGCCCGGGTGCGCAAGCGGGTCGCCGCCGGATTCCTGAGCCGGGAGCAGGTGCTCGCGGCGACGGCCGAGTGTTTCGACGAGCTGGGTTACGACGGGACGACCATTCGCGCCATCGCCGCGCGCCTCGGGTGTGCGGTGGGCAGCATCTACCGCTACTGCCGCGACAAGCGCGAGCTGCTGGCCGCGTGTGCCGCCCAGATGCTCCAGCCGGTCGTGGACGCCATGGGCGACGCGGATTCGACTTTCGAACAGTCGGCCGCGCGGTACGTCGAGGTTGTCTCACGTCACAGCGAGTTGTACCGCCTGATGTTCTGGATCGGCGACGGCAACGCGGGCCTGCCCCTGGTCGTCAAACGTATCCTCGGCGGCTGGTCGCGCATGCTCGGCAATGTCGCCGATGCCCGCACACGCTGGGCGCTCCTGCACGGCTCGCTCATGCTCGGCGGCCAGCCCGGCCAGATCGTCGAACAGGTCCGCGGCTACCCCCCGCCCCAACCGCCCGCCGCCGATCCAACGACCCCCCCGGCCGATGACGTCACCTTGCTGTAATCCAAGCCGGCTCTGAGCGCAGCGAAGGGCCGGGTACGCTATTGGCTATCCGTTCGTGCCATCCGGTATCATCTGCGGCCTCATGGCCGACGACCGTCCACAACCTGTCGTTTCCCCGATCCTGCTGATCATCCGCAGCGTGGTCGGCGGTGTGTTGATGGGCCTGGCCAACCTCGTGCCGGGCATCAGTGGGGGGACGATGCTCGTGGCCGCGGGCATCTACACCCGGTTCGTCAACGCCATTGCCGAGTTGTCGACGTTCAGGTTTCGCAGGGTGTCGATCCTCATGCTGGTCGCGGTGGTGGCGGCGGCGTTCGCGGCGATCGGCCTGCTCGCCGGACGCATGGCCGACCTGGTCACCCATCACCCCATGGTCATGTTCAGCCTGTTCATCGGGTTGACGCTCGGCGGCGTGCCCGTGCTCAAACGCATGCTCGGCAAGGCCACCGCTCCGGCGTGGATCGCCGGGATCGTGACGTTCCTCGGCATGGCGGTGCTGGCTTACGTGCAATCGTTCCGGGCAACCGACGCGGCGCATCACGAGGGTTTCGCCTTCATGATCATCGCCGGGGTCGTTGCTGCGGGCGCGATGATCCTTCCGGGCGTCAGCGGCGGCTACATGTTCCTGATCATGGGGGTGTACGTGCCGGTCCTTCGGGGGATCGACGCACTCAAGGAGGCCCTGCGCGCCGGCGACATGGATGCGGCCGTCGACCCGTTGCTCACCGTCGTCTTGCCGATCGTGATCGGCGTGGTCGTGGGCATCGTCGCGGTCAGCAATGCACTGAAGTGGTGCCTGGCCCGGTATGAGAAAGCGACGCTCGGCGCGTTGATGGGCCTGCTCATCGGCGCGGTGGTCGGGCTGTGGCCGTTCCAGGCACCGGTCCCTTTGGACCAGATCGAGCGGATCAAGGGTCAGCCCGTGCACAGGGTTGACGAGGCGCTGGTGTTCACCGCCGACGGCGCGCCGGTTGAAGCCGACGACTACCCCTCGCGCCCGCGCCCGCCGGAAGGCGTGAGCGAAGTCGGCCTGTCGCTGGGCCTGGTCGTGGCGGGCTTTGCGTTCACCGCGGCCGTCGCCCGCCTGGGTCGGGAGAAGGACGCCGCCTGACCGTCGGTTGTGCGGCTCGCGCCGGGTGGCTTACCATATTGGATTCCCCGTTGCCCGTAAGGAAGGTTCGAGTATGAACGTGATGGTTGCCGGCGGCGCCGGATACATCGGGTCGCATGCGGTGAAGATGCTGGTCGAAGCCGGCCATCATGTCGTGGCGGTGGACAACCTGTTCCGCGGCCATCGCCAGGCGGTGCATCACGACGCCGACTTCGTTCAGGCCGACCTGGCCGACACCGAACTGCTGAGCAAGACGCTGGCCGAGCACAAGATCGACTGCGTCATGCATTTCGCCGCCCTGGCCTACGTTGGCGAGAGCGTGACCGACCCCCTGCGGTATTACGAGAAGAATACGGCCGGCACCGTCAGTCTGCTCCAGGCGATGGATGAACAGAAAGTCAGCCGCATGGTGTTCAGTTCGACCTGTGCGACCTACGGCGAGCCGGAGTCGATGCCCATCGTCGAGACCATGCCCCAGAAGCCGATCAATCCCTACGGCTGGTCGAAGCTGTTCGTCGAGCGGGTGCTGATCGATTACGCGGCCAGCCGGCCGGAATTAGGGTTCTGCGCGTTGCGTTACTTCAACGTCGCCGGGTCCGCGGCCGACGGGTCGATCGGCGAGGATCACGAGCCGGAAACGCACCTGATCCCCGTGGTCATCGAGGCCGCCCTGGGCCGGCGCGACGCCATCACCGTGTTCGGCAACGACTACCCCACACCCGACGGCACGTGCATCCGCGACTACATCCACGTCGAAGACCTGTGTGCGGCGCACATCCTCGCCATGGACAAGCTCAACGCCGGCGACCAGCGCTTCTACAACCTCGGCATCGGTCGGGGTTACTCGGTCACCGAAGTCATCGAGTCGGTCAAGCGCGTGACCGGGCGCGAGTTTGAGATTCGCCAGGGCGAGCGCCGACCCGGCGACCCGCCTTCGCTTTACGCCAACTCCGATCTCATACAACGGGAACTGGGCTGGCGGCCCCAATACACTGATCTCGACCGCATTGTCGAGACCGCCTGGAACTGGTTCCAGGCTCATCCGGAAGGCTACGACGAATGACCCGAGTCCGCGTGCCGGATATCCATCGACGCGCCGCCGCCGGCGACCCGACCAAACGCTGGACCGTGGCCGAAGCCATGGACACCTACAGCATCGGGCACTGGGGCAAGGGCTACTTCGGCGTCAATGCCGACGGTCACCTCGAGGTGCATCCCGACAAGCACCCGGCCCGCGCGATCGATCTCAAAGGCCTGGTCGACTCCCTGGCGGTGCGCGATATTCAGCCGCCGGTGCTGTTGCGGTTCACCGACCTGCTGCGCCACCGCGTCAGCGAGATCGCCTCGGTATTTCAGCATGCCATTGCGGAGAACGATTACCGCGGTGAGTATCGCTGCGTCTATCCGATCAAGGTCAACCAGCAGCGTCACGTCGTCGAGGAAATCTGCGCGTTCGGCTCCGAATATGGGTTCGGCCTCGAAGCCGGCTCCAAGCCCGAGTTGCTCGCGGCGCTGCCCCTGGTGACCCGTCCGGACGTGCCGATCATCTGCAACGGCTTCAAGGATGACGAGTTCATCGAGATGGTCATCCTCGCCCAGAAGATCGGCAAGCTCGTCATTCCCGTCGTGGAAAAGTACAGCGAGCTCAAGCTCATCATGCGCTACGCCAAGGCCCACGACGTCAAGCCGATCCTTGGCATGCGCGTCAAGCTCAGCTCGCGCGGCACGGGCAAATGGGAAACCAGCGGCGGGGCACGCAGCAAGTTCGGCCTGTTCGTCAGCGAAATCGTCACCGCGCTCGACGAGCTCAAGGCCGCCGGCCTCGAAGACAGCTTCCAACTCCTGCACTTCCACCTCGGCTCGCAGATCACCAACATCCGCAACGTCAAGGATGCGGTCAACGAACTGGCCCGCCTGTACGTGCAGCTTCGCCACAGCGGCGCGGGCATCAAGTACCTCGACATCGGTGGCGGACTCGGTGTCGACTACGATGGCTCACAGACCAACTACGACTCCAGCGTCAACTACACCGTGGCTGAGTACGCCTCGGACGTGGTCTATCGCATCGGCGCGGTCTGCGACGAGGCGGAGGTCGAGCACCCGACGATTGTCAGCGAATCCGGCCGGGCGATGGTCGCCTATCACTCGGCGCTGGTGTTCAACGTGCTGGGCGTGTCGAGTTTCGACTTTCACGTGCCGGAGGAGATGCTGACCTTGCTGGCGGAAGACGACGACGCGCCGCAACCGCTGGTTGACCTGGTCGACGGGTATCGATCGCTGAGCAAGCGCAACGTGCTGGAGTGTTTTCATGACGCGGTACAGGCGTACGACCAGGCGTTGTCGCTGTTCAACCTCGGGCACCTGACGCTGGATCAGCGCAGCATGGCCGAACGTTTGTACTGGGCGACGATGGCCGGCGTGGAGAAGATCGTCCAGACCCTGGACCGCGTGCCCGAGGAATTGGAGAACCTGCCCAACGTGCTCAGCGACACCTACTTCTGCAACCTGTCGGTCTTCCAGTCGCTGCCGGACAGTTGGGCGATCGACCAGGTGTTTCCGATCTGTCCGATCCATCGCCTGACCGAGCCGCCGCTGCGAAGGGGGACCCTGGCCGACATCACCTGCGACTCCGACGGCAAGATCGACAGCTTCACCGACATCCGCGACGACAAGCACACGCTCGAACTGCACCCGTTCACCGGCGAGCCGTATTACATCGGCGCCTTCCTCATCGGGGCGTACCAGGAAATCCTCGGCGACATGCACAACCTCTTCGGCGATACCCACGTCGTCCACGTCAGCCTGGATGCGGACAATCACGTATCGATCGACCAGGTGATTCCGGGTGACATGGTCAACGACGTGCTGGGTTACATGGATTTCGGCGTGCGCGAGCTGGCCGAGCAGATGCGCCGGGATACCGAGCAGGCCGTCAAGCGCCGCAAGGTCAGCCCCACGGAAGGCGCGAAGTTCATGCGCTACTACGAAGCGGGGCTCAAGGGGTACACGTACCTCGAAGACATGAGCGAGTGAGACCGCGGCTCAGCGGGTGGCACGAAATGCCCCCGCCTTACTCATCTCCCACATACCTCAACCGATAGATGCGATTGCCGTGGTCGTCGCTGATCAGCAGCGAGCCGTCGGGGGCGACGACGACATCGACCGGGCGGCCGTGGACGCGCTGGCCTTCGAGAAAGCTGACGTAGGTGAGCATGCCGTAGGGTTGGCCCTGGTCGAACAGCACGCGGGCCACGCCGTAGCCGGACTTGTTCTCGCGGTTCCATGACCCGTGCATGGTGACGAACGCGTCGCCGACGTAATCTTCGGGGAAGGCATGGTCGCCGTCATTCCGGGGGTAGAAACACATGGCGTTGCAGGCCGAGTGCGCCGGCATCGACCAGGCCGGCACGACGGTGCGGTCGGCCAGGTCGATGATGTCGTCGCGTTCCATGTACTCGTAGCGCGGGAGCTTGTCGCCGACGATGAACGGGTGTCCGTAGAACTTGCCTTCGCGGTAGTGGTTCATCTCGTCCGGCGGGTTGAAGTCGGTGATCGGCTGCTTGCCGCGACGGTCGCCGACGGGTCGGCCGAACCAGTCGCTGCCGTGGTCCATGCCCCAGATTTCATCGGTGCCTGGACGTACCACCAGTTTCTCGGTGTTGCGGATGCCGGAGATTAACAGTCGCTTGTCGCTGCCGTCGAGTTGGTAGGACCAGATCTTCTGGCGGTCGGAGTTGGTTTCGTTGGAGATGTTGCCCGAGTCGCCGATGCTGGTGTAGAGCCGATTGTTGAGGATGAGGATGCTCCGCCACCAGTGCCCGCCGGAGGGGAGATTGTCGAGAACGGTGACCACGCGGTCGGCCTTGCCGTCGCCGTCTTCATCCCTGGCCCGGTGCACCGATCCGGACTGCGTGAACCACAGCTCGCCATCGTGCCAGAACATCCCGTGGGCCGACTTGCGATCGGAGATGAAGGTTTCGGACCAGTCGTACCAGCCGTCGCCATCGGGATCGCGCAGGGCGGTGATGGTGCCGGGTCCGGGCTGGCTGACGTAGAGCGTGCCGTCGGGCGCGATGCACATGAAGCGTGCATTGCGCACGTTCGCCGCCAGCGTGAGTTCGAACCCGTCGCGCACGCTCACGCCGCCGGGCACGTCGTTCTGCTGGGCAAGGGACAGGCTCGGCAGGGCGATCAGCCCCGCAAACAGCAATAAGGATATGCGGCGGGTCATGGACCACTCTAGGCGGGATCGCCGGACTGCGCTGCCAGGGATGCCTCACGGTGGCGATGGAAGAGAACGGACTCGATGTGCCGGTCAAGTGGGCCTGGGCAAGGGTCGATAATGTACATGGTCCACTTGCAGGTAAGGGGACGGTGATGAGTCAGATCGACTATCAACCCTGGCGCAGCGATGACGATGCCGACGACTTGCTCGCGGCGGACGTCAGTGCGCAATGGCGGCAACTGCTGGGCGAATCCAAGACGTGCGTGGCCCGGCTGCGGTCGTTTGCCGCCCAGGCCGATCGCCGGCTGGAACTGGGGGCGCGGATGTTGCGGTCGCTGAACCGGGACGATGCGGCCGAGTCGCACAGCACGCACCGGCGCATCCTCCGCCAACTCGACGATTTCGAGCGACGCCTGGCCGCCATGGAACGCCGCATGGACGAGACCGCGCCGCGATCGATTCCCCATCCGCTCGGCCAGACCCGCAACCACGCGGCCTGACCATTGATGCACAGGCAATCCACCTGGCCTCCATCGCGCGGCCTATACTCTGCGCAGGAGGTCCCCCATGGCTGAACTGGACGGCAAGCACATCCTGATGTTCGTCGACGATGTCTACGAAGACCTGGAGTTGTGGTACCCGAAGCT
>CAYYPN010000006.1:21353-24929 GCA_964473545.1 uncultured Planctomycetaceae bacterium | reverse complement strand
AGCCGCCGTTGACGCAGTTGCGGAAGAAGATGCGGGCGTAGAACTCGGCGACGACGGCCTTGAGCCCGGCCTCGGCCAGGGCCAGCGGGGCATGCTCGCGGCTGGAGCCGCAGCCGAAGTTGCGCCCGCCGATCATGATCGTGTATTCGCTGGTGAACTGATCCTCGGGCACCAGCGGCATGTTCCCCTCGGGCAGGCCCGACTGGTCCGCGGGGACCCCGGCACAGGCGTACATGCCGAAGTACTTGCGTTCTTCCGGGTCGGCGGGGTTATACATCAGGTACTGGGCGGGGATGATCTGGTCGGTGTCGATGTCGTCGCCGAGGACGAAGGCCTTGCCGCGAATGATGTTATCCATGGTTGGTCTACTCCGGCGCCGCAGGGTTTCGGGCGGTCGCGAGGGCTGAGTATAGCCCGCGAACCCGATTCATGCATGCGACGTATCTCCGTTGAGCCCGGAGGCGGGCCGGCCTCGGTAAACCCTGTCGGAGCATGCGTTTAAAGCGTTAGAATTGACACGGCCCAACCGTTTCATTACACTGTTCAGATTGTTACCAACGCAAAGGTTCAGATAATGCCCACCACCACCCGGTCCAAGCGGTCGACCGCCGGCGCGCGGCGGACCCCGACCAGCGCCGGACGCTCGAAAAAGCCCGCAAGTTCGCCTCGCATCACGACTTACGCGAACGCGCTGCGCTGGCTCTACCAGCACACCGACTACGAGCGCATGCGCATCGTTCGCTATAACACCACCAACTTCAACCTCGAGCGCATGCGACGCCTGCTCAAGCTGCTCGGCAACCCCGAACAGGACCTGAAAGTCGTCCACATCGCCGGCACCAAGGGCAAGGGCTCGACCTGTGCCATGATCGACAGCATGCTCCGGGCCTGCGGTTACACCGTCGGCGTGTACAGCTCCCCGCACCTGGTCGATCTCCGCGAGCGGATCACCATCAACGGCCAGATGATCGGCCAGTCCGAGCTGACCGCCCACCTCCGCAATATCCAGAACAAAGCCCGTCGCATGTCCAGCGACAACCCGACCTTCTTCGAGATCATGACCGCCGCCGCCGTCTGCCACTTCGCCGAGCAGGCGGTCGACATCGCCATCGTCGAGACCGGCCTCGGCGGACGCCTCGATTCGACCAACGTCCTCAAGCCCCTGGTCTGCGGCATCACCCAGATCAGCTACGACCATACCGACGTGCTCGGCAAGGACCTGGTCTCGATCGCCCGCGAGAAGGCAGGCATCTTCAAGCGGAACGTTCCGGCGATCAGCCTTGAGCAACCCTCGCAAGTCACCGAGGCGCTGCGGGAAGCCGCCGAAGCCGCCTGCACCCCGCTGCAGTTCACCGGCCAGGAAATCGACTTTTCCTACCGCTTCGAGGCCAACCGGGAGCTTGGTCCACACGCCCGCGTGTGTCTGACCACCCGTGAGCACCACTACGAGCACCTGCCGGTCCCGCTGCGGGGCGAGCACCAGGCGCTGAACTGTGGCCTGGCGCTGGCGATCCTGGACAAGCTGCGTTCGTTCGGGTTCGAGATCCCCGAGCAGAAGGTGGTTGAAGGTCTGGCCGCGACGTATCTGCCCGGGCGCATGGAGCAGGCCTGGAACGAGCCGCGCATCCTCCTCGATGGGGCGCACAACGCCTCGAGCATGCAGGCGCTGATCAAGGCCATCGGCGCCCACATCCCCTACGACTCGCTGGTGGTGATCTTCGGCTGCGCCCAGGACAAGGACGTCAAGGGCATGCTCAGCCAGCTCAACCTCGGTGCCGACAAGGTGATCTTCACGCGGGCCAGGAGCAACCCGCGGGCGTGCGAGCCCAGGGAGTTGCAGCAGATGTTCCTCGAGGTTTCGGAGAAGATGGCGCAGACCGCCGACTCGCTGCCCGAGGCGTTGAACCTCGCGGCCCGCGCGGTCAGCCGCGAGGACCTGATCTGCGTGACCGGCTCGTTCTACCTCGTGGGCGAAGCCAAGAAGCACCTGGAACAACTCGCCAACACCAAGGCCAAAGCCGCGGCAGAGAACTGAAGTCAGTCGCCAGAAGTCCGTGTTCAGCTTGCGGGCCTATTCGCGGGTTATCGATCCTTGTCATATGGGGTGGGGGGGGCGGCTGGTCTTCTCGCGTAACGCGAGGGCAGATAAGCGGTTGTGCGATTGCCATGCCGATGTCAGTGTCATGTCAGGCCTGACATGGCCTCATATTTTCTCGATGGTGACAAGTGGCGGATCTGCAATGGGTTGCGCGTCGGGGCGGTTGAAACCGGTGCTGCGCGGCGCGCGCACGGTGGGTTCCGGATTGCCGGACGGCGACGAGAGCGCGAAACCCCTTTGTTTACAGGCCCGCACTCAGAAAGCCCACACGATCAGAAAGCCCACGGATGGCCATCCGTGGGCTTTGCTATTCCGGGGGGTTAGTTGCGGGGGCCGGCGGCCCAGTGCATTTTTCGGGCCAGGCGTTTCCAGTAGCCCAGTTGTTCGTTTTTGACGAGCCTGATGCGGCGGGGATAGGTGGCAACTTCGAGCACCGAGCCGGCGGGCAGGGGGTGGCCGACCTGGCCGTCGACGACGACGGTCGTGCCGGGGTTGGCGGTGACCAGGCGGATGACGATGCGGTCATTGCCGTGGGTGACGATTGCGCGGAAGCTCAGGCTTTGCGGGCAGATGGGTGTGATGACGATGCCGTCGACATCGGGGGCGATGATGGGTCCGCCGGCCGAGGCGTTGTAGGCGGTCGATCCGGTGGGGGTGGCGATGACCACGCCGTCGCCGCCGAAGCGTGTGCCGCGGACGCCGTGGCGTTCGGGGTTGATCGCCATTTCCAGGTCGATCATGCGAAACGGCCGGCCGGCGGTGATGACGCAGTCGTTCATCGCCAGCGAGGTGAACGTCGGCTCGGCCGCCTGGTCGTCGGCATAGACCGAAGCCTGGAGCATGACCCGTTCGCTCACCCGCGCGTCGGGCGATGCGATGGCGTCCCAGTGTTCGCGCAGTTCGTCCGGGCTGAACTCGGTGAGGAACCCGAGCTTGCCGAAGTTGACCCCGACGATGGCCGCGTCGAGATCGACGACACGCCGGGCCTGGCTGAGCAGCGTCCCGTCGCCGCCGAGCACGATGACGCGGTCGACATCGACATCGGTGATCGGCTCGGGCTGCGGATCGGGTGTGCAGGCATACTCGGCCACGAGGGTGGCGCGTTCGGCCAGCCACGGCCGCAGCGATTCCAACGCCCGGGTCACATCCGGCTTGTCGTGGTTGGCGATGAGGATGACGCGGGACATGGGGGTAAGTGTATCAGGACTAACCGCCAAGACGCCAAGAGGGGGGGGCTTAGTGGGTAGGGCTCAGGCCCCGTTTACGATCGATTTCCCTAAGCCCTAAGCCCTTTCACACCTGTCGCGCCCGGTTTTCAAACCGCGTGGTCTTGTCGTTGAAGTGGAGGCTGACGATGCCGGTCGGCCCGTTGCGTTGCTTGGCGATGATGACTTCGGCCAGGCCGACCTTTTCGGGATTCTCCAGTCCCCACGCTTCGTCCTTGTGGTAGTACTCCTCGCGGTGGAGCATCATGACCA
>CAYYPN010000006.1:20665-21343 GCA_964473545.1 uncultured Planctomycetaceae bacterium | reverse complement strand
TGTTGTCGGCGCGGCCCTCGGGGTTGCGGTTGAGCTGCGAAAGGGCGATGACCGGGACATCGAGCTCGCGGGCCAGGGCCTTCAGGCCGCGGCTGATCTGGCTGACCTCCTGCTGGCGGCTCTCGGCGCCGGGGCTGGACATGAGCTGCATGTAGTCGACGAAGATGACCTTGATGTCGCGCTGGGCGGCGAGTCGGCGGCTCTTGGCCCGCATCTCCAGCACCGACATGCCCGGCGTGTCGTCGATGTACATCGGCGCATCCTTCGCCTCGGTCACGATCTCCTGCAACCGCAGCACCTCGTTGTCGTTGAGCATGTTCCGACGCATGCGCTGGCCGTCGATGCCCGCCCGGCTGCTCATCAGGCGCTGGGCCAGTTGCTGCTTGCTCATTTCGAGGCTGAAGACCGCCACCGGCTGGCCGGCGTTGAGCGCGATGCTCTCGGCGATGTTCAACGCGAAGGCGGTTTTACCCATGCTCGGGCGGGCGGCGATGATGACCAACTCGCTTTTCTGCAGGCCCGAGAGCATGTCGTCCAGTTCGTGGTAGCCGGTCGACAGCCCGGTCATGCTGATCCCGTCCTGCCGGCGGAGGGCGAGCTGCTCGTAGCTTTCGGCGACGAGCTTGGCCAGGGCTTCGGGCTCGTAGCCCGGCGCTATGACGCCGTCGGATACCTCGC
>CAYYPN010000006.1:0-20655 GCA_964473545.1 uncultured Planctomycetaceae bacterium | reverse complement strand
CTTCGGGCTCGTCGTTGTTGCGCGACTGGGCGATTTCGAAGACGCGCTTTTCCGCGATGTCGATGAGATTATCGACATCATCCGCCGACTCGTAGGCGTCCTTGAGCACCTGGCCGGCGGCGCGGATCAACGCGCGGCGTTTGGACGCGTCCCGCACCAGCCGGGCGTAGTAGGGCGCATGCTCGGCGATGGGGGTGTCGCTGGCCAGTTGCACGACATAGTCGGCGCCACCGATGTCATCGAGCACCCCGCGCTGGCGGAGTTCGGAGACGATCTGCACGCCGTCGAGCGACTGGTTGCGGTCGTACAGATCGACCAGCACCTTGTAGAGGGTCTGGTGGGCCGGTCGCTGAAAGTCGTCGGCGCTGCGAATGATCTGGATGACATCGCCGATGATGTGCACATCGCCGCCGCCGGCGAGGATCATCGACCCGAGCAGGGCCATCTCGGCTTCCGGCGCGCCCGGGGGCAGGCGTTCGAAGAGCCGCGCCAGTTCATCGGGGCGAACCTGAAATTCGTCGCGCGTCCGTGCGGTGGTCATGGCAGGTGAGTGTGTCCTACGTCCTTGTAGTCTGTCGAGCGAAATTACCGGCGGGCACAAGCTGTCGATAAACGCGGGGATATCTCCGGGCCATTGTACACATCGCCGATTCCCGGTGACCGGAAAACTGCGGGCGGATATGCTACATATGGAGCCTGACATGCATCAGCGACCGACGATATTTGTAACTCTGCTGTTTGCCGCGGTCTGCGCGGCGACGGCCATGGCGCAACCCGACGCCAACCAGCCGGCCCTGGCGCAGCCGGATGATCCGGATCATCCGGGGCATCCGGGGGCAAGCGCCAACGCCGCGGCGGATCTGGTGGGTCCGGTCAACGCCCGGGGCGCCGGGCCGCTGGACGAGCCGAACGGCGGCGAGGTCCAGACGCAGTGGATCGAGCGGCGGGTCGATGCGGTGCTGGCCGAGCGGGTGAGCAACCTGCTGCGTGAGCCGAACGCCGATGCCGCGCCGCCGGCCGTGCAGGGCCAGCTTGCCGAGTTGAGCGTCAACGCCCGGCAGTGGGCCGCGGCCAGCCCGACGCCGGCCCAGCGCCTGCGGGCGATGGGCCTGGACATGCAGGCGATCTACGCCCAGGTCGTCGAGTTTCCCGAATCGACCGACGTCGATCGCCAGCTCAGCCAGTTGCGGGCCACCGCGCGGCGGGTCAAGACGCTCGACCACGCCAACGCCCGGGCGGTGGGCGACTTCTGGCTGATGACCGCTGAGTTGCTGGACATGAACCGCATGGACCTGCCGGCCGACGCCCGGCGGGAACAGGCGGAGCAACTGATGCGCGATTACCTGCAACGTCACCCCTTCGCCCCGCCGAGCGAGGAGGTGCGCAGCGCGTGGACCCAGTTGCAGGCCGCCATGCCCCCGACCCCACCCCCGGCCCCGGAAGGGCAAGGGCAAGGTGAGGCTGCATCCATTCGGGCGCTTTCGCAATTGCTCGAACGTATCGAAGCGACGATCCCGGATGACTGGGCATGGATGCGCATCACGCTCGGACCGGTCGCGCCCAAGGGGCGGCCCGAGGGCACGGGCATCCAGATCGAACTGGCCACGCGGGCCGACCTCGATGGCAAGCCCCAGCCCATGCCGCTGGTCACGATCACGATCATGGACGTCGCGTATGGCCAGGACCAGCCGCTGCCGATCCACCAGGGCCCGGCCGACCTGCCCGGCAAACAGATCGGCCAATGGCACGGCCGGCGCGTGTACTACGGCGCCTGGGACGGGGCTGAACCGTGGGCGCGTTTCGAGACGGACTTGCGGCGGGCGATCGACCCGCACCCATGAAGCCGCGGCCGGTGGTCGTATGTGGACCACCATAAAGCCGCGATCGGTGATCGCGGTCTTCAAAAAGGTATCGAGGCAAGCCCCGCAGGGCGGCCCGACGCGGGGGTCGGGGGATAGGTCGATTGTTTCAATGGGCGATACTGGACTTGAACCAGTGACCTTCCCGTCGGGACGCTCTAGCCAGTCTGATCGTTCTTGCACGCCAACTGACGTTTCTCACGTGAACCGGCTACGGATTTCAGGAAAAGCTCTCGGCGCACTGCCGATGAGCGATCAACGTGCTCTTCCACGTGAACCAGAACCCACGGGCCTCGTTTAGCGGTATAGGTCTTGCGTCGTGGATTATTGTGAGCGTCCAGCCGTTGCTGAACATCGTGGGTTTGCCCTACATAGAGCCGACCGTCCCGCTCAGATCGCAGGATGTATACGAAGTGCCCCACGATAATGGGCGATACTGGACTTGAACCAGTGACCTCTGCCATGTGACGGCAGCGCTCTAGCCAACTGAGCTAATCGCCCGAGATTTCAAAGAAAGTCGAAACTCGTTGCGCGGTACCGGCGATTTAACCAGCGACCTTCCCGCCGGGACGCTCTAGCCAACTGAGCTAATCGCCCGCGCAGCCTGTAAGCATATCCGCGCCAGAAAACCGGTCAAGCCCGCGGTTGGCCGGCGCGGCTCGCTTAAGCGGGCCGCACCAATACGCTACACTACTCCCCATGCCCCGAATCACCATTCGCAACGGTCGACTCATCGACCCGGCACGGAACGTCGACACCGTCACCGACCTCGTGCTCGAGCGCGGCAAGGTCGCCCACGTCGGCAAACTCGGCAAATCGCACAAATCCACCGGCAAGGTCATCGATGCGACCGGCCTCATCGTTTCGCCGGGGCTGATCGATCCGCACGTGCACCTGCGCGAGCCGGGCCAGGAGGACAAGGAGACAATCGCCACCGGCACCGCCGCGGCGGTCAACGGCGGGTTCACCAGTGTCTGCTGCATGCCCAACACCGACCCGGCGATCGACGATGACGCCCGCATCGACTTCGTTTACTGGCAGGCGGCGCGCGAGGGGGCGTGTCACGTCTACCCCGCCGGCGCGGTCACCAAGGCCCGCAAGGGCGAGGAACTGGCGGAGATCGGCCTGATGGCCGAGGCCGGCGCCGTCGCCTTCACCGACGATGGCGACGCGATCGGATCGGCCGGGATGATGGCCCGGGCCCTGGCTTACGTGAAGATGACCGGTCGCGTGCTCATGCAGCACTGCGAGGAGCCGACGCTGATTTGCGGGGGGGCGATGAATGCCGGGGCGTTGGCGACTCGGTTGGGCCTGTCCGGTCGACCGGCCGTGGCCGAGGAACTGATCATCCAGCGCGACATCATGCTCAACCGGTCGGTCGGCTGCCCGTACCACGTACAGCACCTGTCGACCGAGGGCGGCGTCGACCTGGTGCGTGCCGCGCGCAAGGTGAAGCTGCCCGTCACCGGCGAGGCGACCCCGCACCATTTGCTGCTGACCGAGGAATCGTGCAGCACGTATGATCCGAACTACAAGATGAACCCGCCCCTGCGCCGCCAGCGCGACATCGCCGCGATCCGCAAGGGCATCCGCGACGGCGTCATCACCCTCCTCGGCACCGACCACGCCCCGCACACCCGCGAGGAAAAGGAACTGGTCTTCAGCGCCTCGCCCTCGGGTCTGGTGTCGCTCGATTGCGCCCTCGGACTTTACGCCAAGGCCCTGATCGACACCGGCACGATCGACTGGCCGGACCTGTTGCGCATGATGACCATCGCACCGGCACAACTGCTGGGGCTGAAGGACAAAGGCACGTTGCTTCCGGGCGCCGACGCGGATGTGACGCTGATCGACCCGGCCTGTGCGTGGACGGTGCGCGTCGACGACTTCGCCAGCCGCGGCCGCAACTGTCCCTACGACGGCTGGACACTCAACGCCCGCCCCGTGGCGACGATCGTCACCGGCACGATGAAGATGAACCGCATCAAGGACCGCGTCGGGGCATGGGAATGATCGCGCCCTGCGCGAGCGGAATGACTCAGTCATGTTCAAATCCAGCGACCAACGCCGACAGATCCTGCAAACGATCACCAAGTTTTGACGGCTCGATGCGGCAGTGTTCGATCGCTTCGGGCAGGGCCGAGGCTGCCGCCGTTTCACGTACACGCGCCAGCCATTCGCCCGGCAGGTAACGCGCCAGGCTGCCCAGCACGATCGCGTGCGGCCGCAGCAGGTCGATGAGAATCGCACACGCCTTGCCGGTGTATTGGGCGTGCCGGTCGATGACACGACGCGCGTCAACGTCGCCTTGCGATGCGAGTTTGACCAACGCTTCCGGGGGTGGCAGGGACGCTTGCCAACGCTGGGGATATTGCCACGCGGCGATGCGACTCAGGCCCGGGCCCGAGCACAACGCCTCGGCCGAGCCGGGTTGGTCGAACGCGGTGGGGCCGCCCGGGCCGACGTGATCGAGTTGGACATGGCCGAACTCCGGGGCATGGCCGCCGGCGCCGCGGAACACGCGGCCCTGCACGATCAGGCCCGCCCCGAAACCCGTGCCGCAGGTCAGGTACGCCAGCGTCGGGTCGGGCGGCAGGTCGCGCCCCAGGCCGAAGGTCAACTCCGCCAACGCGCAGGCCGCCGCATCGTGCATGACGCGCACGGGCAGACCGAACGTCTCGCGCAATCGCGCCGCCAGCGGGACGTTCTCCCAGCCCGGCAGGTTGGGCGGTCCGAGCACGATGCCGCGCTGCATGTCGAGCGGTCCGCCGATGCTCACCCCGACCGATTCAACCCCGGCATGCTCGGCCATCAGCGCCCGGCCGTGCGCGACCAGGTCGTCGATCATCGCCTCGGGCCCGCGCGGCGCGTCGCTGGGCCACTGGCTGCGGGCGAGCACTTCGCCGGCGCGGTTGCCGACGAGCGCCGCACACTTGGTTCCGCCCACGTCCAGACCCAGCACCCATGCATCGTGACCTTGTGTCATGTCGGGCATCATGCCATGCCGTGACGCTTTGGCCAAGCCCCGGTACACTCCGCGCCATGAAGACCATCCACCTGATCGCCAACGCGCATCTCGATCCGATCTGGCTGTGGCCCTGGCCCGCCGGGCTCGACTCGGCGCTGGCGACCTGCCGCAGCGCGTGCGATCGACTCGACGCCCATCCCGACCTGCACTTCGCCCGCGGCGAGGCGTGGGTCTACGACATGATCGAACGCACCGACCCGGCGTTGTTCGATCGCATCCGCGCCCACGTTCAAGCCGGCCAGTGGCACATCGTCAACGGCTGGTGGGTGCAGCCCGACTGCAACCTGCCGTCCGGCTTCGCCATGCGCAAGCAGATCGAACTGGGCAAGCGTTACTTCACCGATCGCTTCGGCGCCTTCCCCGAGGTTGCGTACAACGTCGACTCGTTCGGCCACAGCGCCGCGTTGCCGGCGTTGATGCACGACGCCGGACAGAAGTACTACGTCATGATGCGCCCGCAGGAACACGAGCGCGAACTGCCGGCGCGCCTCTTCCGCTGGCGGGGCGCCGAGGGGGAACCCCAGATCATCACCTTCCGCATCGCCGGGGCGTACCTCACACGCGAGCTGCGGCTTGAACATTTCCGCAAGGCCGCCACCGAACTGCCCGACGGGATCGACCACACCATGTGCTTCATCGGCATCGGCGACCACGGCGGCGGGCCGACCGAAAAAATCATCGCCTGGTGCCGCGAGCATGCCGAAGCGATCGACGGCTGGCGGATGGAGTTTTCACACCCGCAACGTTTTTTCGACGCCGTCGCCGGCCAGGCCGAACGGCTGCCACTGGTGACCGGCGAGTTGCAGATGCACGCGGTCGGCTGTTACAGCGTCGACCGCCCGACCAAGCTCGCCCTGCGCCGGGCCGAGCATCGCGCGGCCGAGGCCGAACACATCCGCAACCTCGACCCCGCGCCGCCGGCCGACCTCGATGATCGCATGGAACAGACCTGGCGCGACATCTGCCTGCACCAGTTCCACGACACGCTCGGCGGCACGTGCATCCCCTCGGCTTATCCGCAGGTGCATGCCCAGCTCGGTCGCGCCTTCGCCGAGGCCGACGATTACCTCCAACTCGCCGCCCGGCGCATGCTCGGGGCGCTGCCCGACGACCCGCGCCAACGCCTGGTGCTGTTGAACACCGACGACCAGCCCTTCCGCGGGTTCGTCGAATGCGAACCCTGGCTGGAGTGGGAGCATTGGGACGATGCGTGGCGGCTGGTCGACGATGCGGGCAACGTCGTGCCGATGCAGCGGCTGCACAGCGAAGCGATGGCCGGGTCGATCTCACGGTTGCTGTTCAAGGTCGAACTGCAACCGGGTCAGATGCGCTGCTGGCACATCGAACGCGAAGGGGGGGCCGATACCGCGTCGCGCGTGCGGGTCGAGGCGGACGGTATCGCCGGTGACAGAGAGGTTGGTGTGAGGTTCGCCGGGGCCGATGCCTGCATGACGTTGGGCGATCTGACGGTCACGCCGAGGCTGGCCCTGCTGGATGACGCGTCGGATACATGGTCGCATCACATCGACCACTATATCGAAGGCCCGGCGGTCGGCGCGACGTGGGGTCCGGCCACGATCGAGGACCGCGGGCCGCTGATGGCCTCGGCATTTCAGACCGGTGTGATCGGCCGCAGCGACCTGCTGGCCGAGTGGCGGGTGTACGCCGGCGAGCCGTGGGTTGAACTGCGGTTGCGTGTGAATTGGGTCGAACGATTCAAGGTGCTCAAGCTGGTCGTTGCCTCGCCCGGTGGCCAGCGCCGGCTCGACGGCATCATGGAAGGTCACATCGACCGGGCCAACGACGGAGTCGAGCGGCCGCTGCGGGACTGGACGCTCGCCCCCGGAAGTTCCGGCGGCCTGGGGGTGGTCTGCCCGGCGTGCTACGCCCTGGACGGTCGGCCCGAGCGGCTGCGGTTCACGCTGCTGCGAAGCTGCGAAATGGCCCGGCATGATCCCCACCACGCCGGCTCGTACCCGCGGGCCGAGCTGAGCGACCGGGGCGATCATGAGTTTATCTTCCGATTCAGCAATGGCTTAGGTGCCCAGGCCCTGGAATCGTCGGCCCGGGCGATCCAGCGCCCGCCGCTTGGCGCGGACCTGACCCGGGGCATGGTCGGCTGGCCGAAGCCCGGATCGTGATTTTCCCGTATCCCGGCGGCTGATTTTCTTGACAAACCGGTATTATGTGGCATACTGCGTTAATCGTTTAACAGGAGAGCGGCTGCGTCGCCGCCTGCCTGATCTACTGAGGAGCCTGTCATGAAAGTATTGAGCCTGAGCCTGGTGTTGATGGTGGGTCTGGCCGCGACTTCGATGGTCGCGGGCGACGTGATTCTCTATGACGACGCGGTGCAGAACGGCATGGGCCTGTTCAACGCCACCGACGCCAACGCTCCGGTTTACGAGGGGACCCAGTCCCTGAAGATGGACCGCGGCGCTTTCTCCGAGGCCGGGCTGATCGGCGGGACCAGCCTCGATGCGGACGAAACCGTCCTCGCCTTCCAGATGTACCTGGAGTCGGGCAGCATCACGACCTTCACGCTCATCGCCGGCAACCAACGGACCTACGGCAACGGCGACCCCGGCTGGACGGTCGACGGCAACGCCGGGTCGATGGGCGCGATCACCCAGGGCCAATGGCACAAGCTCACGTTCGACCTGACGCTGATCCCCGGCTTCACGCCGGGCGTGACGAACCTCAACCGCGTGGCCCCCAAGCCCGGCGGCAGCGGGTTCGTCGCCTATATGGATGACGTGCAGGTCGTCCCCGAGCCGACGTCGCTGGCGCTGCTGGGCCTGGGCGGGCCGTGCCTGGTTCGCCGGCGGCGCTGAGCCGCGGTGTAAAACGTATTCTTCCTCCTCCGCCCGCGGGCCGGTTTCCGACCGTCCCGCGGGTTTCGGGACACGCCGGGGTTGCGGGTCTGGATGCATCGGCATCCGGATCGTATAATGAAGCGTCTGGCAGCGGTCGGTCATTGGCGTCAACACCCACCCCGCTGCACAACGGTTGGACTGGCCGCGCCTCGAATCACCTAACGCTTGGAGCCGGTGATGTGGAGTGAAAGCGATTTCCCAACGCGCAGAAAGTTAAACGCTTCACTAAGTGGGTTCACGCTGGTCGAGCTGCTGGTGGTCGTCGCGATCATTTCGTTGTTACTGTCGATCCTGTTGCCGGCCATGGACAAGGCGCGGCAGATTGCGATGGGTGTGAAGTGTCTGTCAAACCATCGCCAACTCGTGACCGGCACGTTGTACTACCTTGACGATAACCGGATGTTTTTCCCTCGGGTCAGCAGAACCAGATCCAAGCAGTCTTTTGGCGATCACTTTTCATCCGGGGCTTCCGGCAATGCGACCGTGCCGTGGTATGGCGAACCTTATGTCGGTCAATACATCGGCAACGAGCACATCTGTGCAACGGCGGCCGGTCCGAAATACCAGAAGCCATCGACGGAGATCGTCTACTGCCCGCAGCGCCTGCGTGACGGGCCGGAACACAATCTGGATATCGGCCTGGGCATGAACAACAGCCGGCAGAACTACTTCAACAACTCGCCGCACAACGAGCCTGAGAAATTCATTGCCCTGACCCAATTCAGACGACCCGGCCTGACGTTCATCCTGGCCGATACCGACAGCAACACGGACCCGACGAAGAACGCGCAGAATTTCGCCTGGAACAGGTACTACCCCGAGCAGAAGAATTGGCCGGTCACGGGCAATGACAACGAAGGCACGGGTTACACCGACTACCGCCATGGCGAGAACACTTCCGTGGTTTTTGCCGACGGCCATGCCGACTCGTTTTCCGACATGGAAACGGCGCGTGACAACAAGCAGTTAACCCACAAAGCCAAATAACCCCACCCGAACTGACCCCCACGACTTAAATGTCATGCAATCTGGAGTTTCGACTATGAATCGTTTCACTTGGTTTGTTTCTATCGCCACTGTCCTTGCCGGTTCGCTCGCGGTCCATGCCGCCGAAGCGACGAGCCTGGCGGATCTGAAGTCCATCGCCAAGTCGCGCGTCAGCACGCAGAACGGGGCGAGTTGGGAACAGGCCGACGGCGTGGTCTTCAGCGTCGACAAGGGGCAGAACTACCCCGGCGTCACGATCAAGCCCGACGGCGAGGTGTGGGACCTGGCCGGCCGGTCGGCCGTCGAGGTCAAGCTCACCAACATCGGCGACAATCGGGCCCGGGTGCATGCCCGCGTCGATAACCCCGGCGACTGGCGGCAGAACCCCTGGAACGTCAACGCCACCACGCTCAAGCCCGGACAGACCGGCACCATCCGCGTCACGTTCGGCGAAAGCTACGGCAACCCGGCGTTCAAGCTCGACCCCGCGAACATCGTTCATGTGCTCGTGTTCGCCGAGAAGCCCGGTGGGCCGACGAAAATCCGCATCGAGGACATCCAGGCCGTCGGCTCGGCGCCGGTCGCGTCGAACGACCCGGCTGACCCGGCTAAGGCGGCCGAACTGGAAGGCGACGACATCGTCCCGCTCAACGCCGCCGGTGCTGAGCAGTTCCAGATGACCTCGGGCCAGGTGTCGGTCGACCCCGGCGATGACGGTCTGATCGTCACCATCGCCCCCGGCCCCGAGGGCTACCCCGGCGCCAAGCTCAAGCCCGAGGGCGCGCAAGTGTGGGACCTGTCCGACCACGGCCACGTCTCGGCGCGCGTCACCAACCTCTGCGATCAGTCCTACAACATCAGCCTGCGCGTCGACAACCCCGACGACTGGCGCAAGAACCCCTGGAACACCGAGGGCGTCTGGATCAAGCCCGGCCAGACCCGCGATATCAAGGTGATCTTCGGCTACCAGTACGGCCACAAGAAGGGCTACAAACTCGACCCGGCCAAGATCAACCAGGTCATGGTCTTCACGAGCAAGGCGAAGAAGGAACTGAAGTTCCGCATCGAGTCGTTGAAGGTCGGCGGCCCGGCCGGTGAAACGCCGCCGGTCGACCCCAAGGACGTCCGCATCCAGCCCCAAGACACCTACCTGCTCGGCGGCGGCGTGAAGCTCGAGCTCGACAAGCAGGTCAAGGCGGACGACAAGGTCGACGTCAGTGCAACCGGCTCCACGTTCAGCGTGAATCTGCCGGCCGATGGCGACAAGCACAACGTCAACATCACCCCGCCGATCGGTCGGTGGGATCTGCGTTACGCGACCGAGGTGCGTGTGAAGGTGACCAACACCGGTAACACGCCGATCACCCCCGGCATCAAGGTCAGCAGCGACAGGTGGCACGCGACGGATCTGGTTGAGGCCGACAGTCCCATCGCTCCGGGCCGGACCCATGAGATCGTCGTGCCGTTCAAGGCGGCCACGAGCTGGCAGGGCCCGGATTCCGACGTGACCAAGGCCCACCAGCAGGGCATGAAGGGCACCGGCGCGACCATCGCCACCGACAAGGTCGACGCCGTCCGCATGGCCGTCAAACACAACGGCAAGGCATCGCTGAAGGTCGACTCGATCCGTGCCATGGTCACACCGATCAAGAGGCCCGACTGGCTGGGCAAGCGCCCCCCCGTCGAAGGTGACTGGGAGATGACGTTCAACGACGACTTCGACGGCAGCGAGATCGACATGACCAAGTGGCATATCTACGGCCCCAACTGGTGGGGGGGCAAGAGCAAGACCCATTGGTCGAAGGACAACCTCGTCCTCGGCGACGGCAAGGTCCGCATGCGGATGAGCGTCGATCCGGGCTGGCACAACGACGATCCGAACAGCGGGCACCAGTCCGAACTGGCCGGCGGGCTCCTCGAAACCTACGGCAAGTGGGTGCAGCGTTATGGTTACTTCGAGTGCCGCGCGAAGCTGCCCGAGGCTCCGGGACTGTGGCCGGCGTTCTGGCTGATGCCCGACCGCGGGCCTGAGGCCGGGCCCCAGTGGAAGCGCCAGGACACCGGCAAGGGCGGCATGGAATTCGACATCATGGAACACCTCACCCGTTGGGGCCCGTACCGCTACAACATCGCCATGCACTGGGACGGATACGGCAAGGGCCACAAGTCGGTCGGCTCGACCAACATCTATGTCCACCCCGATGAGGACGGCTACATCACGACCGGATTGCTCTGGCTGCCGGGCAAGGCGGTGTTCTACTGCAACGGCGAGGAAGTCGCCCGCTGGGAAAATCCGCGCATCTCCGATGTTCGCTCCTGCATTCTTCTGACCATGCCCATCGGCGGGTGGGACAACAACGCCATCGATAACGACCAGCTTCCCGCCGACTGGACCATCGACTACGTCCGTGTCTGGCAGCGCGAGGACCTGGCTTCCGAAGTCGATGGCGTCATCGGCGGGCCCGACGCCAAGCGGTCCGACCAGAACTGAACCCAGACGACTCGATGCCCCGATGAAGTGAACGGAGCATGATATGACTGACGCAACCTCACCGGCGATGCGCGGGGTGAACCTCGGCAACTGGCTGCTCATCGAGCACTGGATGTCGCCGAGCCTGCACGATTCGCCGAAGGAACTGGATGAATACCGCATCAGCGCCGCGCTGGGCGATCAGGCCGAGGCGGTGATCCGACGCCATCGTGAGCGTTGGATCACCGAGGCCGACTTCGCCTGGCTGGCCGAGCGGGGAATCAATGCCGTGCGGATCCCCTTCGGCTACTGGATCCTCGAGCCCGACGGGCCTTACGTCGGGTCGCCGGAGTTGCTCGACCAGGCGATCGACCTGTGCGACAAGCACGGCATGCAGGCGTTGCTCGACCTGCACGGCCTGCCGGGCGCGCAGGGGCCGGAGCATCACACCGGCCGCGCCGATCACTTCCAGTGGCCCAGCGACCCCGGGAAGTTTGCTCAGAGTCTGGACGTGATCGAAGCGATCGCCCAGCGTTATGCCGGGCGTTCGTGCATCGCGGGCTTCAGCGTGGTCAACGAGCCGCACGAATCGATCGAGCGCGACGCGCTCGTGGATTTTTATGACAAGGCCTGCGAACGTGTGAGGCGTCACATGCCCGCCGACGACGTGGCCGTGGTCATCGCCGCCTACCCCGAAGGCCAGATGGACACGTACCACGGCTCGCTCCCGGGCCGGGCCAACGTCTGGACCGACGTGCACCTGTACCAGAGCTTTCAGCCCTGGCCGGATGCCGACCCGTTCAGCTACCTCATGGCGGCGGTGGATCGTCACGAACGGCTGAGCCGCTGGATCGCCCGGGGCCCGGTCATCGTCGGCGAATGGTCGCTGAGCTGGCCCCGGGAATTGGGCCGCCCGATGCGCCGACTGTCGCCGCTGGCTTACGACCAGTTCATGCGGGCCTACGGCAGCATCCAACTGGCCAGCTTCGATCAGACCACCGGCTGGTTCTTCTGGAGCTACCGGGTGGATGACCAGCCGCACTGGTCGTTCCGCGACGCGGTCGAGCGCGGCTGGCTGCCCGACCACTTCGACTACGACCCGATCGAAAGCGTCGACGCGGCGCTCAACCAGGCGATCGCCAGGGTGGAATGATCCATCGCGCCAAACGGTAACGAAGACGTTCTCTTGATAGTCGAACCTGAAAAAGCCGTGGCTCAGGCGGCGAAGGTGATCGGTGGGGACGGGTGGCGTGTGGTCTGTTGATGGACCCGGGTCCGTAAGCGTCGCAGCACGCTGACCAGCAGGCGGATTGGCCCGGCGCATGGCAACCGCCACAGGAGTTTGCGGAGGTTGGCTCCGGCGGTGGCGAGGATCACGTTCATCGCGTCGCCTTCGCCGGGGCGCCGGTGTCCTCGCAATACAGTTCACCGTACGCCGCGTCGAATGACTCCCAGTCGATCTGCTTGGCCAGCCTGATCAGCGGATGCCTGGGGTTGAGCAGTTGATCGAAGTGGGCCTGGAACAGTTCAAACGTGTCGTTGGGCGTCGATTCGGGCTTCATCCATGAACTGCCAATTGCAAGGTTCAGGCGGTCCGGGCCATCATATCCTGCAAAACCAGACGCCCGCCCTCAACACCTTCGCCCAGCATTGATCGAGGTGTCACAAGATTTTCAGGGACGACCAACTTAACCCCGCGCCCAGTTTTTGGGGAGACGCTCATCCTCCCGGGTGTGTTGGGTCGGTAGCCAGAGGTCAGAAGCCAGTGGCCGTTACTCCACCGGGTACTTGTTGTCGTAGGCCGCCTGGTCCATCAGGTCGTCGAGTTCGCCGGGGTCGGCCGGTTCGATCTGGATCAGCCAGCCGGCGCCCTGGGGGTCGTCGTTGATAACCGAGGGGTCCTCCCTGGCTTTTTCGTTGACTTCGACGACCTTGCCGGAGACGCCGGTGTACAGGTCGCTGGTGGCCTTGACCGATTCGATTTCGCCGATGGTCTGGTTGGCTTTGACCTCATCGCCGACATCGGGCAGTTCGACGAAGGTGACATCGGTCAGTTCGTCGACGGCGAAGCGGCTGAGGCCGAGGGTGACGATGCCGTTGTCGAGGACGTGCCATTCGTGTGAGTCGAGGTATTTGGGATCGGGCATGTTGATCTTCCTTCGCGCTGAGTCGCGGGTTCGGGTTGCTCAAGGTTAGGCGTTAGGCCGCTGCGCGTCGAGTGCCCCCGCGGATCGCCGCACGGCGGTGGGGCTGCGGCCGGTGGCCTGACGGACCTGCCGGGCCAGTGTGTGGGTGTTGGCGTAGCCGGCCTGGCGGGCGACCTGGGCCATCGGCAAGGTGGTTTGCGTCAGCAGTTCGATTGCACGGCGGCGGCGTTGTTCGTCGAGGTAGCGGCCGGGGGGCGTGCCCACGCGCTGGGCGAAGCATCGCGTCAGATGCTCCCGGCTCACGCCGTGCCGGGCGGCGACCTGCTTCAACGACCCGTTGCCCAGCGGATCCTGCAACAGATCATCGACCGCGCGATCGACCGGGCGCAGCGTGCTGCGGCGTTGCTCCCGGGCATGGTCGAACAGCCGCATCATCAGCCCATGCGTCGCCGCGCCCAGGCGGACGATGTCGCGCAGGCCCGGTGCGGCCGCCGTGGCCATCAGTTCCCGCATCGCCGCGGCGATCGACCGGTTGCCCCGCAGATCCAGCACCGACCCGCCGTGCAATCGCCGAAACGCCTGGACATGCTCGACCAGCCCCGCGCCCTGCAATATCACCCACATGCTGCGACACGGCACGGTCGCCTCCGGCGGCAAGCCGTAGCCCGTCGCCTCGCCGTAGGTGAAGATCGCCGCCATGTCCGCCTCGGCCCACGTGCGGCCGCGCCGGTCGTCGAACGCCATCGCACCTTCGAGCACGTACTGCAACACGACCGCCCCACGCGGGGTGCGACGCTCGTTGCGCAGATACCACCGGTCGCCCGGACGGTGGTGGTCGCGGCCGAAGGTATGGATGCGCCACAACACCTCCCGCACGGCCACGGATTCGTCGGACTTGATCGCCATATCACATAATGTACACCATCTCTCACAGTTTGCACCTTGTTCAGCATCAAACGTGTGTCATAATGTCACGCTTTGCCGTTGACCCGAGATTTTCAACCTACCCGGAGCATTGACGCATGAGCGGTCAGAGCATCAGCACCCCCACGGCCCCGCAGGGCCACGCCGCCCACACCAAAGCCGCCGACAGCCAGAAGGGACTCGATGGCCAAATCACCCGACCGGTGAACGTCACCTTCCTCGGGGCCGGCTCGGGGTTCTGCCCCACGCTGTGCCGGGACGTGATGATGATCCCCGGCGCCGACCGCGGTGAGTTCCGCCTGGTCGACATCGATACCGAACGCCTGGGCATGATGCACCAGGTCATCGAGGGCGTCATCGAGCAGACCGGCCGGTCGGACGGCTGGAGCGTGCGGTCGACGACCGATCGTCGCGAAGCGCTGCCGGGCAGCGACTATGCCGTGTGCTGCGTCGAGGTCAGCGGCACCGACTGTGTCGCCTGGGATAACGACATCCCCCTCAAGTACGGCATCGACCAGTGCATCGGCGACACGATCGGACCCGGCGGGCTGTTCAAGGCCCTCCGCACCGTGCCGGTGTTCCTGGACATCCTCCGCGACATGGCCGAGCTGTGTCCCGGGGCGATCATGCTCAACTACACCAACCCGATGAACATCATGTGCCTGGCCGCCGGTCGGGCCGTGCCCGAGGTGCCGGTCGTCGGCCTGTGCCACAGCGTCCAGGGCACCAGCCACCTGCTGGCTCGCTATGCCGATGTTCCTTATGAAGAGATGGGCTGGGAATGCGCCGGCATCAACCACCTGGCCTGGTTCACCCGCTTGGAGCACCACGGCGAGAACCTTTACACCAGGGTCCTCTACGACAAGTTCCGCAGGGAGGTCGAAGCGGGCATCCGCGAGGCCGAGGAAGGCAAGGCGGCGTACGACTCGCGCGATCGCAATGAAGGCGAGGATACCTGGGAGCAGGGCGACCTGGTCCGCAAGGACATGTGCGTTCACTTCGGCGCGTTCATCACCGAAAGCTCGGGCCACCTGTCGGAGTACCTGCCTTACTACCGCAAGTCCGACGCCGGGCGCAAGCTGTTGCGGGTGCGCTACGAAGGCGGCAGCCGGTTCTATGCGACCAACTGGCCCGGGTGGCGGGCCGGCGCCGACGCCCACCGCGCCAAGCTCGTCAGCGGCGAAGACAACGTCAAACTCGAACGCTCATGGGAATACGGCTCGTGGATCATCGAGGCCCGCGAAAAGGACTCCCCCTTCCGCATCCACGGCAACGTCATGAACCACCACCACGGCGCGGGCCAGTTGATCACCAACCTGCCGGGCGATGGTTGTGTTGAAGTGGCGTGCATGATTGACGCCAACGGGATCAACCCGACGCGTTACGGCGCCCTGCCGCCGCAGATGGCCCACATCTGTGCGTCGAACATGGCGATGTTCGACCTGGCCGCGACCGCCTGCATCGACCGGAGCAAGGAGGCGGCTGCGTGGGCGCTGATGCACGATCCGCTGACCGCGGCGATATGCACGCCGGGCGAGATCGCCGCCATGACTTACGAGATGTTCGAAGCCGAAGCCGCGTTCCTGCCCGGATTCAAATAAACAACGCGCAACCCGCGCACGAAAAAGCCCACGCATGGCCATGCGTGGGCTTTGTGTTGCGCCATAACCGAAACCTTATTGGTTCGCGGGCATCTGGGGCTGGGCCTGCGGTGCGCCGACCTCGATGAGTTCGACGTCGAAGATCAGCGCTTCATTGGGGCCGATCGCGCCGCCGCCGGAGCCCCGCTCGCCGTAGCCGAGCTCGGGCGGGATGTAGAGGCGGTACTTGGCGCCGGGCTTCATGAGCTGCACGCCTTCGGTCCAGCCGGGGATGACCTGGTTGAGCTGGAACGTGGCCGGCTCGCCGCGCTCGACCGACGAGTCGAACACCGTGCCGTCGATGAGCTTGCCGGTGTAGTGTACGGTGACGGTGTCGCTGGCCTTGGGCGATTCACCCGCGCCTTCTTCGATCACCTGGTACTGCAGGCCGGAGTCGGTGACCTTCACGCCTTGCTTCTTGGCGTTCTTCTCGAGGTAGGCGGCGGCCTTGCCGGCGTTGGCCTTGCCGACGGTCTGGGTATGGGCCTGCATCTTCTTCTGCAGTTCCATGAACGCCGCCTGCATCTGCTCGGGGCTGACCGCCGGGTCACGCTTGGCCGTCGCGTCGCGCAGGCCCTGCAGCAGCGCCTGCTCGTCGACGGACATGACCTCGTCGTTGACCTCGCGGCCGACCGAGTAACCCATCACGTAGCTGACCCGTGAAGCCATCGAGTCCAGCTTCGCCTCGCCGCCGGCCGCGGTCTGCTCGCCGCCCGGCTCGGCGCGGGTGTTGCTCAGCATGATGCCCGACCCGATGGCGAGTCCGGCCAGCACGATCCACATCCAGTAACGCATGTTCATCTCCAAAATCGATTGCGTGTCTCGAAACGTTCGTCGCAGTGTAGGCAATCCCATCCATCGCTGCAGGCCGGAGGACTTGCGGGGTTACTGGATGAGTTGGGGGTGGGCCGGTAGGCTGTGGCCGCATGAAAGCGGATGATCCAAGCGCGTGGTTGATTGTGACCATCGACGGGCCGGCCGGTGCGGGCAAGAGCTCGGTGGCGCGGCGTCTGGCCCGGCGTCTGGGTATCGCCTTTCTCGATACCGGGGCGATGTACCGGGCGGTGGCCGCGGCCGCGATCGACGGCGGGGTCGACCCGACCGATTACCCGGCGACGGCCGAGTTGGCCGAGTCGCTGCACATGCGGTTTGTGTGGGACGACGATCCGCCGCGCCTGCTCGTGGACGGGCGCGATCTGACCCATCGCCTGCGCGATCCGGACGTGACCCGGGCGGTCAGCGACGTCGCCTCCAACGGCGGCGTGCGCCGCGAACTGGTGGGCCAGCAACGCCGCATCGGCGCCGAGCATCCCCGGCTCGTGACCGAGGGGCGCGACCAGGGGTCGGTCGTTTTCCCCGATGCCGCGGTGAAGTTCTATCTCGACGCCACGCCGGAGGTGCGGGCCCATCGGCGGGCGCTGCAGTTGCGCGAAGCCGGCAGGGAAGCCGACGAACGGAAACTGCTCGAACAGATGCGTTACCGCGATGAGCGTGACCGCACCCGCGCCGACGGGCCGCTGGTCTGCCCGGGTGATGCGATCGTGGTCGACAGCAGCGACATGACGCTGGAGCAGGTGGTCGCGCATCTCAACGACCAGGTCGAAACCCGGCGGGGCGGGACCGCGTAATGCTCGATCGTTACCGCCAGCGCAACCCCGGGCATTCACTGGACCAGCTTCTGTGGTGGGACGGATTCTGCAAGCCGCTGACGTGGCTGATCGTCCGCCTGCTTTACGGGCACCGGTGGTGGGGGGCCGACCGCGTGCCGCAGCGCGGGCCGGTGCTGCTGCTGTGCAATCACCAGTCGTACCTTGACCTGATCGTGCTGGGGGTCGGGTTGCGGCGACACTTTCATGCCATGGCCCGCGCGACGCTGTTCCGCAACCCGGTGTTCGGCTGGTTCATCCGCTCGCTCAACGCCTTCCCCGTCGAACAGGGCAAGGGCGACGTCAAAAGCATGCGCCACGCGATTGATCTGCTCAAACAAGGTCAGCTCGTGCTCGTGTTCCCCGAAGGCTCGCGCACGATCAACGGCCGGCTGGGCGATTTCAACCCGGGCATCATGCTGCTGATCCGCCGCGCCAGGCCGACGATTGTGCCGATGGCGGTCGATGGCGTGTTCGACGCCTGGCCGATGGGCCGCAAGCGGCCGCGGCTGCGGGCGCGGACCGGCGCGTTGTATGGCCAGCCGATCGACCCCGACACATTGCTGGCGATGGATACGCATGAGGCGGTTGAGATGTTGCGCGGCCGGGTCGAGGACCTGCGGCTGGAGGTGCGGTCGCGCCTGCGCACCGCCAGCAAGGGCGGCTGGCCCCTGCCCGGGCCGGGCGACGTGCGGTCGTTGTAACCTTGGCCCGCACCGCGCATCGGACCTACAGTGCATCATCAACCGGCAACTGGGAACTACCCGTCATGATCGATCAACCCAAGTACTACGACATCCGCAGCGATTTCTGGAAGGGCTGCTTCGAGCAGGCCCACAGCTACGACGACTATCTGGGGAGCTCGCCGCCGGACAAGGCCGACCCTTGGCGCGACAAGGCCGGGCAGATCCCCGCGCTGACGCCGGAGGAAACCGAACGCCTGGCCGGATTCAACCGCACGCTCAACGTGCTGGTCGTCTCGGGCGTGTGGTGCGGCGACTGCGTGCGTCAGGGCCCGATGCTCAAGGCCTGCGCCGACGCGGCCGGGGCGACGCTGCGGGTGATCGACCGCGATGTGAACATCGACCTGCGTGACGAGGTGCGCATCCTCGGGGCCATGCGCGTGCCGGTCGCCGTGTTCCTCACCGAGGACTTCCACGAAGTCGGCCGCTTCGGCGATCGGCTGCTGACGGTGTATCGGCGCAAGGCCGAGAATGAAATCGGCGCCGCCTGTGCCGTGCCCTACGCCAACACGCCCGAAGACCAGCTCGCCGCCGAACAGGGTGAATGGGTCGACATCTTCGAGCGCATGATGATCATGACCCGCCTCTGCCCGCCGCTGCGCCAACGCCACGGCGACTGAATCGCTCGCCTTGAATCGCCAGGCCGCTTGCGGCTTAGCAGCTTGTCCCGCCTGCGGTTAACATCCCCGGACCATGAACACCACCACGCAACCGGTCTGTCTCGGTCTGGCCCCGTCCTTCGGCTTCGGCGATCGCATCGGGCTCGCCACGCCCGGGCATGTCGAGGCGATGAAACGCGCCGGGGGTTCGATCAAGCCGATCTTTCCGCAGCAGTCGATCCGCGAGATGACCCGCACGCAGCGGTCGCCGCGGCAGGTCATGGATGACGCGATCAACGCCATGGCCGCCGCCGGTTGGACTGGCGTCACCGGCGCTGATGCCGACCATCTGAAAACCAACGAGGACGTGGATCGCACGTTCGAGGTCGGCTTCACGTTCTTCACCATCGACCCGTCCGACGAGGTCGACGAGAAGGCCGACGGGTATGACCAGGTCACGCTCAACGAACGGTTCAGTGCGGTCCGCGAGGCGTCGCCGTGGTACGGCGACTACCTCGGCCGCCGCATCGAACTCGACACGGGCACGGCCATCGTCTTCGATGAACAGGCGTGCATGCGCTGCGCCGTCAAATACGGCCGCGCCCTGGTCAAGGCGATCGGCCTGGCCGATCACATCAAGCAGGTCCACGAACAGGCCGGGCGTGATTACGAGATCGAACTGAGCGTTGACGAGACCGATCAGCCGACCACGCTGGCCGAGCACTGGATCGTGGCCGAGCAGTGTCTCAAGGCCGGGATGAAACTCGTCAGCCTCGCCCCGCGGTTCATCGGCGAGATGGAAAAGGGCGTCGATTACATCGGCGACCCCGGAAAGCTGGAAGTGTCATTGCGCGATCATGCGGTGATCGCCGACAGGCTCGGCCCCTACAAACTGAGCCTGCACTCGGGGTCGGACAAGCTGTCGATGTACCCCGCTCTCGCCCGGGCCACCGGCGGGCGATTCCACGTGAAGACGGCCGGCACGAGCTATCTCGAAGCCCTGCGCGTGGTGGCGTTGCACGACCCGGCCCTGTTCCGCCGCATCGTCGACTTCGCGCGCGATCGTTACGACACCGACCGCGCGACGTATCACGTTCATGCCCGGGTCAACACGACGCCCGCCCCGGCGGATGTGAGCGATGACGTCGAACTGGAACGCATTTACCTGCAGCGATGGCAAGACACTTCCGGGGGCGGTTTCACCAACGCCGGCCGCCAGATCCTCCATTGCACGTTCGGCTCGGTCCTCACCGACGCCGACCTCGGCCCGGCGGTCCGCAACGTGCTCCAAACGCATACCGACACGTATACCGATGTGCTGGCCCTGCATTTCGCCAAACATCTCGAAGCGCTGAACGCGGGGATGTGAGCGGGTTGACTGGCTGGCCTGTCAACCGCACGTCAGCCACGGCACGCCGAACCGCTCGTCCGCATCGGTCCAGACGTGGTCGGCCCGCCGGTCGGTCGTCGCACGAACCGGTCGATACGCCTCGGCCCGCCCCCTCCTCTGCTACAATTCGAAACTTGCGCCAATGACGCGACCCCGCAACGCCCCGACACCCATGAAAATACGCAACTTCTCCATCATCGCTCATATCGACCACGGCAAGAGCACCCTCGCCGACCGCATGCTCTTCGCCGCCGGCGCCATCACCCAGCGCGAGTTCCGCGAGCAGTTGCTCGACGACATGGACCTCGAACGCGAGCGCGGCATCACCATCAAGGCCTCGGCCGTC